>NZ_CEVXFV010000084.1:0-11383 GCF_982396655.1 Cellulosilyticum sp.
GGAAAAGAGTTGATTTGATTAAATTAACTAATGTACCAGCATTACTAAATAAGCTGGGTGGCATTGATAAACTAGCAGAGAAAAAGGTTATTTCAAGTTCTGATGTTTGGATAAAAGGGACATATACAAAAGAGAATGTAAGAAGTTTATTGATTAAGTATATTATTTACTCTAAATAATAAGATAAACAAGAAGTCCAGTAATGTTTTTTATACTAAAGCCAATATAGGATTTGGCCTATACTGACTTTAATGAGATGTTAATGAGACCTATAATAAGTAAATGTAAAGGATAGATGATATAAAATGTATATTTTAGATTAAATCCTTTTTTTTGATTATAGAATAAAATAAGAAGTGAAGCTAAGGTAATAGCTATAAAATTACCTATATTATAATAGACTAATATATATAATAACACACCCCATATAATTATGCATAATGATTGTATTAGTTTATATTCCTTCGATAAGTATAAAGCTACTATTAAAAATATTCCTAGTAAAAAATTACCGTAGTCTGCACGTAATGCAATTAATAATAAATTGCCTATTAGAATTAAAAATAGCAATATATAATGGTATTGCTTATTAAAAGATTTATTTTTTAGTACATCAATAGAGTGAAGAGTTGCTAGGCCTATGGATAAAGTGTAAAAAATATTCAAATCATTACCAATTAGTGTTATTCCATTTACTTTAACAAATAGACTGGAGACTATTCCTGCTAATAGTATTAGAGGTGTGGTAATTGAGAAGCACTTGTGAGCTATTAGGTACCAGTATGTTATTGATGTAATAAAGGAAAAAACTAATGTAATAATGTTTATATTAGTATGATTAAGAGAAAATAGATTATTTATAGACTGTAGATTTGTAGGATAAGTAGCTAAAGTATATGGTACTTGAGATAGGATAGCAAATAAAAGCATTCTTGAGAAATATTTATTTTTATTCTTAGTATACTTCCAGCCAGTTATTAGTAAAAATGCAAATATAGGAAATGCAAACCTTCCGATATAACCCAATATAACTGTTAACTGGTGTGAAAGGCTTCCCCAGCCAGTCATATCACCATATGCATATTTAATATGATCCAATATCATAGCTATGCAAGCTATTATTTTTAAGATAAATGTACTCAAAGTATTTCCTCCTAAAGCTATAATAATATAAGAGACTACTACAAATGCTATTTTGTAATAGCCTCTTAACTTAATATGTTAATCTATAAAGCTTGTGATAGAGAAGTTTCCAGTAAGAATATCATTAGGACTATAAACGTAAGCGGTATATGTAACATCTGGCTTGCAATTTATCGTAGTAGTAGTTGTTGCTGATCTATGATAATTGCTTGTAAAACTATAACCATTTGACCCCGTTATTTTAATACAGTAATAAGGATTTGAACTAGTAGGTGATACTTTTACTGTAAATGCATTATGGTCCTCATTGATAAGTGCTCCTACTTTGAATGACTTGAGTTTGTATTCCTGTTGTTGTGCAGCATAGAATGAGCCAGATATATCTATTTTTCTACTATTAATAGTGTTAGTTTCTATTGTAGTAGAAATTGTAGATTCAGCACTAGCTACTGTATTAGCCATAAGGCAAGGTGTTGCTAACGAAATTGCAAATAATGCAACTGTTAGTTTGGATAATATTTTTTTCATCATAAATCCTCCTAAATATAAAATAAATACTAAGATAATATAACATATAAAAATATTAGAATATAAAAATATGTATAAATGGTAAGAAAATATGTCTGAATGGTATTAAAATTAATATTATAAAAATAAAACACATAATTGAGGTACATTTAACGGAGATAGAAGCGCCACTTAGAGTTAGACGTGAAGAGCTAGGGGAATAGTCCTCTAGTTTTTTTGTGTTTAGAAACAAAAGCAAATCCTAGATTATGATGGTTACATGAACGGCTATGATAATTTGATGTAAGGACATAAAGAATAGGGATAATATGACGAAATATAAAATTGTAGTATTAAAATATTTTATAATATATTTGGAGACATACAATATGCATATAAAATTAAAAAGAATCAAGGGTGTACGTCAAATAGGTCCTACATGTGGTATATTTGCATTATCAATGATAGTTGCTACATATGAGGGTAAAGGTAAATATGAATATAATAAAAGAGTTAATGAATTAGCATATCAAATGTTAGATTTGGCAATAGCTTATAAGCTGACTCAAATGGGAGAGATATTTAATAGTCAGACATTACAATCATTAATAGATATAATAAATAGTTCGGGTATTTTGGAAAAAAATACAAGGATAGTATGTGAAAAAAAAGAGTTTGATGAAGGAAGTTTAAAATCGATAATACTAGATGCAATAAATAATAAAAAATATATAATGTTTCCGTATTATTCTTCTTGTGGTGCAGTAAGAAGTAAATGTTCTAGCCTTAATATGAAACATGTACATTGGGGAGTAATAGATAATATCAATAATAAGAGTAATAAGGTATCTGGGGTAGAGGGGAATATGTTTATATGTAGAGTATATAGTTTGTTTAGAATACCTAAGAGTATAGGGAGTCTAATTAAGTCTAATCGACTAATAGGAGATAGGTTTTCATGGAGAGAGTATTTTAAGGGAAGATGGGTCAAAGGGGTGTGTATTACAGAAAGAATTTGTATAAGAAAACAAAGTAGAAGAATTATGGGCAAAATATATGTAATGGCTAAACTCAAAAAATTAAAGGAAATAAGTAGTAGCATTGACATTGATTTAAGAGGAAAATTATTTAATATTTATTTAGAACGAATGAAATAATAGTTTAAGAATATCATTTTAGATGGAACAGAGTGCAGGAAGTTATTTTTTTAGAATTAATAAGGAAGGGTATATGATGAGTAAAAAGATTTCCACATTAGAAGTAATGATTGCCATAATAGGAATTGCGTTATTGCTATTCGCTCCTAATACATATGTGGATATATGCGAGTGGATAGGTGGTATTGTATCAAGCTATATAATACCATATTAATTTATGTTTCTATGAAAAAGAAAATAGAGCTTAGGTGACCTAACTTCTTTTTTGTTGCACAAATCTTATTTATTTGAAATAATAGTCTAGTTACATAATAATAAACAATATACATGACAGAATGAGAGGCTTTTAGATGAAAAAGGAAATAATTTTATTAATGCTTACAATGATGCTTGTTGGATGTGCCAGTGAACCAGTGAAAACTAATCAAGTGAGCAGCGTAGAAGTAGAGGAAGCAGGAACAAGTGAGCAAATCGAGAAAGTAGAAAAAGAGATAGAGGTTCCTGAGCTGACAGAAAGCGATAAAGAGATATTAGATTCAACGATTAGTGATTGGACTTTTGGAGTATATGATGATTGCGAATTTAAATATGAATATGCAAGTAAAGATGATGGCTCAGTTGAGTTGGTGATATTTGCAAAGATTTCACAGGATTACGTAGCTAATTTGTACGGCCTAAAAGAGTATGATTCTAATACCATTCAAGACCGTATATTTACAGACCTAACGTTTGAAAATGTATATATAACTTTAAATGAAATGGAAGATAGTATCATGTCTCAAGACATATCATCTATGACCATGATTTACAATGATTTAGATGGCTCATTCTATGGGGCTAGCTGCTTCCCAAAACCATATTAATTAAACATGACTCAGTACATTAAAGTGCTTGAGTCTTTTTTTTTATCCACAGATTTATGCACATATTTTCAACAATGCATTTCTATATTCGGTATCCACCGTATACCCCCTACGGTAATGACAGCATACCCCTATGGTATCCACCGTATACCCCTACGTCAATGACCGTACCATATAATATATATATAATAAACTTATAGAAAACCTATACATAATGCGTGCGTAAGGTTTAAATTTCATCAAAAAAAGCCAGTGACTTATTTATCACTAGCGTATTGCGTAAGAATAGTAACTATTAGATTGTTTAAACTTCTATTATCTTCTTTTGCCAATTCAGTAAGTTTGGCTTTTAGTTCTTTTGGAAGCACTAAATTACATCTTGTGTTATGCTCAGCAATCATTCCATGTCTTGACATTTTTTCTTCTCCTTTATATTAAACATACGTTTATTATACCATAAATGCAAGGTAAGCACAAACCTTACACTTTTTTTAAGAAAAATGGTTGACACAACCAAAGATATGTACTATATTATTTACATAAGGTTGTTACAACCAAACACAAACCGAAGAAAGGAGTCAGCTATGGAAAACAAAATTGATGGCTTATGGATGCCACTTGAAATCCTACAAGACAAATCTTTAAATGCCAATGAAAAATTGGTCCTATCTATTATAAAAGCACTCGACAATAGCAGAGGTTGCTTCGCTCATAATCAGTACATAGCTGATCTAATAGGTTTGAAAAAAAGAAGTGTATCTGAGATTATCACTAACTTAAAGAAAAAAGGATATGTGAATATAGAGATACAAGGGTATAACAGTAGAACCATAAATGTAATCTCAAAATCAGGTGAGGTTGCAGAGCAGGTGCAAGAACAAGCGCCAGTGAAAGAAGAAAATAAAGTAGTGTCACTTAGTAGCAAAAAGAATAATACATGTAAACCAGGGTATAAAAGTGGCAATAAAAATAATACAGGCAAGTCCAATGCCGAAAAGGGTAAATTCTTTGGTGGTTATTCGCATGGATTTAACTATACCCAATTAGAGGAACTGGAAACACAGTATGTAGCCAATCAATTAGGTGCAATGCACCAGGGTGAAATATCAGCCAAAGCAAAGGAATTACTATCAAAAGTACATATTGATGAAGAGCCTAGCGAGTGGCTAGGTGTCAACCAACTAAAAATATAGTAGATTAAAAGGAGACTAAAAATGACAAAGAAAGTGGTAAGTAAAGTTATGGATACAATGTTTGTAGTAATGGTTATAGCAAAAGTTGCAGCAGTAGCCTATCTTTTAGGTTTATGTGGTGGGTTTGAAAATGGTTCTATCACTGGGAAAGATTTTCTTATTCGCGCAGTTATAACAATAGTGTTTATCTGTATTGGTTAATGTTATGGCGACAGTTACATTCAGCATCAAGATAGATGCAGACAAAAAGAAGCTTTTAGAATCTATAGCCAAGAGTAATTACAGAAGCCTTAGCGGTGAAATTAATATGGCCTTGGATTTATACATAAAACAAGTGACTACAGGTGGTACATTTGTACAGATGCCTGTAAGCTTACCAGTTGTTCCAGCAGTACAGGAGCAGGAAGTAAAAGAAGACGTACCAATGACATTGGAGTCATTTGGTGATGATGAAGTAGATGACTTGTAGGGAGGAAGTATAGATGAAAGTAGGAGAGTTCAATAGTACTTACGAGTATGCGAAAAGTGTAAATGTTGTAACAGCTGACTGGTTTAATATGATGATGTGGTTTTGGATGCAGCTAACAGAGAGACAACATAGAAAAATGTATGAGTTAATGCTAATGCAGGGTGCAGATGAAACAGTAGTAAATGGTCAAAAAGGCATAAAATTAAAACATGGCTCAGTTATATTTGAAAGATATCAATAGGAGGACAGGTAAATGGCAATGAACAATGTAAAAAAAATCGGTGTAGATATGGGCAACTCAACAATTTGTGTTAGTGCCCTAGTAGAGGAAGCAGTTAAACAGGCTTATGCTAGTAGCGTGTATTCACTCGATACTGCGATTGTAACAGGTGACGTAGTAGAAAGTAAGGGTGTAAAGCTTGCGTTAGGCGTAGGTCAAACTACGCTTACTAACGTGGACAAGACTAATAGGGAGTTAATAGAACATCAATTACTTTGGGCAGTTAACTCAGCCTTTGGAGCAGGTACACATTATATTAATTTAGGAATAGGGTTGCCAATTAGCATTTACAAGGCTAAAAAAGAAGACTACACAAACGCTATCAAGTCACTTGGTACAATTACAGGTAAAATAAACGATAAGGATATAAGTGTGAATTTGGCGAATGTGAAGGTCATGGCAGAAGGACATGCCAGCATCAAGCCACTTGCCAATTACATAAACAAGGACAACACGACACTTTTAATTGACATTGGAATGAAGACAACAGACGTTTTACTTGTTCGCTATGATGGAAAGTTTATCATTGACAAGTACGCTACTATTCCGATTGCACTATATGACATTTACCAAGTGTTAAGAGAGGCGATAGCTCAGCAAGGCGTAGAGGTTAGCATTGAATATATCGATAAGCGTTTTCAATCAGCTAGTCCAGTTGTTAGAACTGAAAAAGGCGATTATAATCTAGCAGATCACTTAGCAGATGCCAAGCACGTATGCAATGATATTATGAAGGCAATAGAGAATGAATTTGGCAAGACAATCTTACATGATAAGCTGTTTACTGGTGGCGGTGCTGAGAAGTTTTTAGCAGCTATCGGGGATGTACCAAATAATATTGACGTTCCACAAGACTTAAGATATTACAGTAACAGTTTAGGATATCTGCTAGGGCTTAGATAAGCTCTAGTAGATTGGAGGAAATAGACATGATTGATATTAGATACACTAAAGATGAATGGCAGTCAATTATAGCCAAACATTATCATGAAGAATACTAAAACAAAACCAAATTTGCGAGGCAAGGATAATGCGAGAACTTAAATTTAGAGTATGGTGTGAAGATAGAAAAGAAATGTTAGATATTCAAAGACATTCTTTTAAAACAGGAAAGTCAATGCCTTATGGATGGAATATGCAATATGAATTTGATGCTATTATGCAATACACAGGACTTGAAGATAAGAACGGTAAAGAAATCTATGAGGGTGACATTGTTATAGCCTACAATGAATATTGCGACACCATTTGCAAAGGAAAAATAGTTTGGGATAAATGGGAATGTGGGTTTTCTATAAAAGGTGCAGAACCAACATTTATAGGATGGTATCCATCATTAGAGGTAATCGGCAACATCTATGAAAATCCAGAACTATTGCAAGATAAAGATGTAAGAGTGCTAGGAGTAGAAGCACAAGTTTGCGGTAATTAAAATCAGAGTTTGGGAGGTTTAGATATGTTTAATGCAAGTGTAAGCAATAACTCAAGAGTAGAAATAAGTGCAGTTAGTGGAACGATAGTAAAATCACATAAAAAAAGCTACATAAGAAGAATGCATATAGAATCACCTGCAGCTAAAGATACTTTTAGCAAAGGAAGTAGTGAAGTAGTATTACAAGCTATGAATACAAATGATGGATACTTGCTTGTTGAGGTAATAGATAAGAAGGATTATGAAGAAGAATAAAATATAAGTTTGAAAGGGTGATATATATTAAAAATTCACAATGTATAAATTGCGTTAGAATAGGAGGATATACTTGCCCTTACTGCATAGATGCTTTAAGAGAAAAACATAAGATACGCAATGATTGCAATAAACATATGACATTGGAAGAATTTGTGAAAGGAAATGTTCAGTTGAGCATATTCGATTTATAAAATCCAAAATTGAGAGGGTGATTGATAGTGGAATTAAAAGACAAGCTAGTTGGATTTTACAGAACATGGACAACTAGGAAACTTGCAAAGGCATTTTCAGAATATGCCAAGTCATTAGGCCTTAGAAAATGGGATGGAAGGAGAAATGATAACTCTAATACATTCTTTACTGAAGGAAAAGATGAAGGATGGGACAGAGTTATATGTTCTATAGTTGATCCAGAGAAGAAAGAGCAACATATTCAGATTGTATTAAGAAAATATAGTTATTTACTTATTCAAGTAGGTGAAAAGAAAATATTTGAGTATGACAGTAAAAAAGATTTGATTGAATGTGATGATGAAATGCTAAAAGAAGCTATGAAAAATCATAAGGCATTATTTGATGTTCTATTAAAATAAAATCAGAGTTTGAAAGGAGTAAGCTATGACAATTACTATTGGTTGTACAGTAGGTGTGCAAGATATGTGCAATAAACATTTATACAGAGTTGGTAAGGTAAAAGAAATTATCAGTGAAAACTGCTGTGTAGTTGAAACTAAAGAGATTGAAGATGGTGAAATGGTCTTTTATGATTTCATAGCATACACTACTGAAATTGATTACTGTAAGGGAACAAAAGGGGGAAATTAAAATGAAAGACAACAAAGACATATTAATTCAAATAGCCTTAATGTGGGCAGTGCAATATGAAAAAGGAAGTAAAGAGGCGTGTGATATGCTTTTAGGGTACTACAAAAAGGAATTAGGTGGATATGAATATAAGTATAAAAGTATTTATTAATGATGTGCCTTTTGAAGAGCTGAGCAGGGAAAAACAATATAAGGTGATTGAAAATATTATGTCTAATTCGTTAACTAATTTAGAGATAACAGGTCAAACTGAGAATGTTAATTACGAGAAGTATGAAATGGTTGAAAGTGCAGGAATTGAATGTTATGCACCAAAGGATATTGCAAAGATCTTAAGTATATCACAAGCAGAGTCATACAGAGTGTTTAAGACAAAAGGTTTTCCAAGTTTCAAATTAGGCGAGAGGATGCTAAGAGTAACAAAAAAGGATTTTGATGAGTGGTTAAATAAAAAAATAGATGAAAATAGCAGACTGTGATTAGCCTGCTTTTTATTTAGTATCATTATATTTAGACACTAAAAAGTCTATGTAAGCATAGAATTCAATTCGGAGGGTATCTATATCTGCATCTGTAAGATTATACATATCTATAAATATATCGAATAAATCTTGCTTATCTGTTAAAAGGCTTATAGGACTTATAGCTAGCTTTTCACATATTGAGTCTAAGGTATCTAATGTAATGTTTTGGTTTGCTTCATAGCGTTTAACAGAATCAATAGACTTATTAATAAGTGTTGCAAATTCTTTTTGAGTTAGCTTGAGACTTTTTCGAATTTCTTTGATTTTTTCACCAGTGTTCAAGTTTATCACCTCTCACAGATTATATACTATAAATTTACAAAAATGTTGAAAGGTGAAAAAAATTAAACTATAATGATTAAAGGTGTAATAAAGTGAACTATTTATTTAAAGGGGGTGAAGTGTTATGGATGAAAAAAAATAGAAGAAAAAATAAAAGAGGGGTTAGATAAAATACGTAGTAACAGTGAACAATCAGAGGAGTATATAAAAGGGTTTAAAGATTGTATGAAATTAATATGGAATGTATTTGATATAGAGTATTAGTAAAGTATAGTAAGTATGTAAAAAATAAAGCACACAAGACATAAATTATAATCTTGCGTGCTTTATTTTTATACTAAACATATAATTATCTAGAGCATAATAAAGAGTATGTAGTATTTTTGGGTAGCTAACAAGTAGCTAACAAAAAGAGATAATTGGCAATTAAGGCAAAGAGCATCAAGGACAGAAAAAGAACCTAGGTTTCAGGGGGAGAAACCTAGGTTGAGGGGGGATTTAGCGATGTACCTCACACTTGGTACGTTAATATTATGGTCAGATGAAAAAAAATATATACATTTATGAGAAAAAAATTTTAAAATTATTTTTTAATGAGTTATACGTTTAGCTTGAACAATTGTACGTGCATTATCAAGCTCGTAACTACAAGTTACAAGAGTAATAATCTGGTCAGTGGCTGTAAAGTTTATAGGACGTGTAAATAAGGAGCGGCTTTGGCAGGCATTAAGATAGTCTAGAAAGGCTGCATCACTTGCATAGTTTACGCCAATGGTTTCTTGGTTGGCATCTACAACATAAACAGCAAAGACTTCATAAGCAAACTGTGTATAAAGATTGCTGACATATATATAAGGATGTTTCTCAAAAAAATCTTTGTCTTTAAAATTAATTAGTGCGTGAAACATGGCGCCATTATTCATATTATGTCCATAGATTAATGTATTTTTATTGTCTAAGTCACTTTGATTTCTATGATCAATATAAATGCTGCCGTAGACGGAAGGTGAATTATTGCTGTCATAACTTAGATAGTATGTATTATCACTATGCTGGACTAAGGGATAATTAATAGGTGTATCTTCGATAGTAATCCAACCAATGACTTCTGGGTTAACGGCTAATAATGGTAAATATTTATCTTGTATTTGAGCTGGAGTCGGTGAAGTAGGCGTAAATTTAGCAGATTTGCAAGAATGCATTATTAAGGAAGAAAAGCTGGTTGGTGGCGTTTTAATAGGATAAGTTGGTGCTGTAAGTTGAGTATACAATAATGTTTGCGTTTTATACTGTATAAGTGAGCTGAGTTGAGGCCATGTAGCATACAGCATAAGCATCAGTCCACTAATGATGAGAAGAATTGCAAAGAATGTAATGATATGAGAGACATATTTCTTTTTCATGAAGCAATCAGTCCTTTTATAAAAAATAATTAAAGATTATAGGCGTAAACGCTATACATAGATTTCACATGTATAAAGTTTAGTTAGTTATTATGTCGTAGTTATGTGAAATCATTGAGAGAAAGCTATTTACGTACATGTATAGTTCAAGGTTATAGTTGGTTTCTCTATATTTATATTTCGAAAGCATTTATAATAATAATGAATAGTTTTGAAATAAACTTGGTTTAAAGTTTGCATTAAATTCATTAGAGCATGATATAATGAAGTATATCAATAAGGACAAGGTGGGAGGCAGAAAATGTTTTGTAATAACTGTGGAAATCAGATAAGTGATGATAGTAGATTTTGTCCAGAATGTGGGGCACAGCAAAATGTAGGTTCTAATAATAATCAAGAAGGACAATATTATTACGATCAAAATTATGCAAATGGCAATTACACAAATAGCAATTATGCAGATAACGGCTATGCCAATGGTAACTTTACAAATAACAGTTATGGTAATGGATATAATACGCAAGGAACAATGGGAGGCGGCTACAATAGATATGATGTACCACAAAAATCACGACTAGTAGCAGGACTTCTTCAAATTTTCTTAGGTGGATTTGGTGTAGGCCGCTTTTACTTAGGATATACAAGCATGGGATTAGGACAATTATTTACGAATTTCTTATGTGGCATAGGCTATATATGGGCATTTATTGATGGCATACTTATTTTATGTGGACAGGTAAAAACTGATGCACGTGGGATACCTTTAAAGGATTAAATAGGGAAGGTTAGTAGAAAGGGGGGCAGCTGGTGAGTTGCCCCCTTCTAGCTACTCCTTCCGTGATTTGTGAACCTCTAAGTTCGAGATACAAAGCAACGTGGTGAACTCGCGCGCACGTTTCACTGCGCTGCTCAAACAGCACCACTAAAGGCGCTTTGTATCTCTTCACTAAGAGGTTCATCAAATCACTCCATAGGTAGACTAGTAGGGGTCAACTTACCAGCTTTTTTTCTACAGACCTATTTGGGGGAGAGAGAAAAAAGTGAGGT
>NZ_CEVXFV010000085.1:0-11194 GCF_982396655.1 Cellulosilyticum sp.
ACAAAAAAATATCCCGTATTTATACGGGTTACGGCGTTTCGCAAACGCCTATTACCCTAACTATAAGGAGGAGATTACATGGAAAAAAATTTCAAAGCTTTTTTGATGACTTTTGTAATGCTCATGTCATTGCTTAGTTTGATGCCACAAACAGCTTTTGACACTTATGCGGCAACTACTACTGATTTTGCAGCACAACTTGTCCGTATCACCACGGCTGATGGTAATCGGAATATTAATGTCTCTGGCCTATCCGATGGCTCAGCACTTAATACATGGATTACTAATGGGGTTCAAAATGAAAACTGGCGTTTTGACTACGTTACAACAAACGTCTTTCGTATTGTTAATATGGGAACAGGGATGGTTCTTTCTGTTTCAAATGGCAGCACTGCTACAAATACCTCTTGCATTATTGAAGGGAATACCAATACCACTTATCAATATTGGTATGTCACACCTGTTTCACAAGATGCACTAGGTAATGACTTATATTATAAAATCACCAATTATGCAGACACTTCTAAGGCACTTACTTATAATGCAACTAGTAATACCATTACACTTACCAACTATACAGGTGCATCTAATCAGAAGTTTCTTTTAAATACTGCTGGACTTCAAGGTTTTGCTGGATATGGGAAAGATACTTCTGGCAATACAAAAGCATCTACTATTGGTGGTCTATTAGGTGAAACTGTTTATGTTAGCACATTTTCTGAACTTAAAACTGCTTTAAGTGATGATATACCTCGCACAGTTGTTGTTACAGCTAATATGAGCTATTCTGGTAGTTCCACTACCGATAATGAAGGTCGCAAAAAAGTATCTACTAAGATTTATATTGGTAATCATAAGACACTTATTGGCAGTTATAATGCAAACACCTTACATAATATCTATTTAGGTACTTATTATTCTGGTAACGATATTATCATTAAAAATATTACGGCTACCCACGATGGCAGCTACAATAGTGATAACTTATGGGAATTTGCAAATGGCAATAACCTTTGGCTTGATCATATTAGTTTCATAGGACATAGCACTATCAATACTGCTTCTGTAGGCGGTGACATTGATAAATTCATTGCCATTAAAGGGGAATCCAATTACAGTACAATTTCTGATTGTTCTTTTGGTAAACATGAGTATGGCCTACTTTTTGGCTACCCAGCAGATACCGATGCTATTTTAACCTCATATAAGGGAAAACCTTGTATTTCTATGATTACAAATTACTTTGATGGTTGTGTTACAAGAGCCCCTGGTTTAATGCGCTATGGCTATTTTCATACCCTTAACAATTATGTCACTAATTTTGACCTGGGGTACACCATGCATACAGCCGCTACAATTTATGCAGAGAAAAACTACTATAATGGTGGTACTGGTAAAGGTTCTGTTGTGAATGATAATGCACTTGGCCTTACCCAAATTACAAATGCTAGCGTAAACAAAGTTGGCCCTTGGTATACAGATAGTGGCTCTTTAGCTACTAACTGCTATAGTAACAATAATGTTGCTAATATTAATTCATTAACAACCGCATGGCACCCAAGTACAAATTATTCTTATAAAACACTTTCAGCTTATGATAGTCCTAACTACTGCACGAAAAATTCTGGTGCCAAAGACACTAGGGCAGCTATGACTTATATGACATTTGCAACAACCGGTGTACCAAGTGCAAATTATTTAGTTGTCAAAAATACTTCTTCAGGTGCCCAAATGCCTGAAAATAAAAGTTATATGCTTAAAAATGCCAACAGTGGCTTATATTTAGAAGTTGAAAACGGTAGGGCCATTAATGGTACCAATGTCCAACAATGGGGTGCAAATGGCTCAGCTGCGCATAATACTTGGCGATTTGTTTCAGCGGGTGGTGGTTATTACTATATTTATTCTGCTTTAGGTGATGGCGTCACCTATCTCTTAGACGTAAATAATAACAGTGCTACTAACGGTACAAACATTCAAATTTATCAAAACACCAATTGTGATGCTCAAAAATATAAATTTAAATTAAATTCAGATGGTACTTATACAATCTATACAAAGGCCTCTAAAGACCAAAGCTGCGTAGAAGTCAAAAATGCCCTCACAACAAGTGGTTCTAATGTGCAACAATGGGAAATCAATGGTCACCCTTGTCAAAACTGGATTTTAGAAGCTGTGAATTAATTTTTCACTATACTTCCATAATAATTGGCAAAATAGTAGGTCGTCTCTTTGTTTTTTCATATAATAATGTTTCTACTTCTTTTTTAATACGTGCCTTTAAAACATACCATTCCACCATTTGATAAGCAAGACACATTTCTAATTCTTTAGTAGCAACTGCCTTGACTTCTCCAAGAAGTGCCTCTGAATCCTTGGCATAAACAAAACCTCTTGTAATAATATCTGGTCCACTCATAATAGAAAGAGTTTCCAAGTCGATTGCTGCTACCACAATGAGCATACCTTCTTCTGCTAAATGTTTGCGGTCACGTAGCACAATATTGCCTACATCCCCTACACCAATGCCATCTACGAGAATATTTCCAGCACGTACATGATCCACTACAGCACCGCTACTTTTATTGACAGCAAGTACATCGCCATCCTGTAAAATAAACACATTCTCTTTGGGCATCCCCATTTTAATTGCTAAATCGCGATGATGCTTTAAATGACGATACTCTCCATGGTCTGGCATAAAGTATTTAGGGTGAGTTAAGGCGTGCATAAGTTTCAGTTCTTCTTTAAAAGCATGACCTGAAACATGCACCTCTTCGATTCCCTTATAAACCACCTCTGCTCCTTTTTTATAAAGTTCATTAATAACCCTAGAAACTAACTTATCATTGCCTGGAATAGGTGAAGCTGAAATAATATATAAATCATCGGGTTCAATTTGAATAAACTTATGATTACCAAAAGCTATACGTGCCAAAGCTGCCATAGGTTCACCCTGACTCCCTGTGGTGATAATTGTAATCTTTTCACTAGAATAATCTTTAATTTCATTTAAGGTCATTAAGGTTGTTTCTGGAATCTCTAAATAACCTAACTCCCTTGCTACAGTTGAGATACTTTCCATGCTCCGACCACTAAAAGCTACTTTACGCCCATAAGCAATAGACGCATTGACAATTTGTTGAATACGATGAATATTAGATGCAAAGGTGGCCACAATAACACGTCCTTTCACGCCTGAAAAAAGACGCATCAAAGTCTTACCAATGGTCTCTTCTGAAGGTGAATGCCCTGGACGTTCTACATTTGTACTATCCGCCAACAGGAGTAAAACTCCCTCTTTGCCTAACTCACCAATACGTTCTAAATCCATATGTTGTCCATCAATAGGCGTATAATCTACCTTAAAGTCGCCAGTATGAAATATAATTCCCTCTGGGGTATGCACCGCAATACAACAAGCCCCTGCAATGCTATGGGTACTTCTTACGAATTCTACACTAACTTGCTTTAACTGCACTGTATCTCCTGGTGTGACATGATGAAGCATAGCTCCTTCTAAAAGGCCATGTTCTCTTAGCTTATTGGCAATAATCCCAAGGGTTAGCCTTGTACCATATAAAGGAATATTCATTTGCTTTAAAATATAAGGTACAGCCCCTATATGATCTTCATGACCATGGGTAAAGAAAATGCCTTTTATCTTATCTTTATTGGCTAATAAATAGGTGATATCAGGAATGACTAAATCCACACCATACATCTCTTCATCTGGGAACCCCATGCCACAGTCAATTACAATGATTTCATCACCATATTCAATAGCTGTTATATTTTTACCAATACTTCCAAGTCCACCAAGTGGAATCACTTTAACGACTTCATCCATATGCGTACCTTCCTTTATTAAATAATACAGAGCATAATTTATGATATAAATTATTATTTATAATACAAAGTATCATTTATATCACTTTAGTATCCTATAATCTTAGTATGGTTTAAAAGACTTCTAATGATACTTATTTAGATCATCAAGAAAAATGCTCTGTCTTAGAAAATATTAAGCCAAATAGATTAAGGAGGTATCGTGAAACTATAAATAATCTCACGATACCTCCTTAATCTATTAAAACTTCTTAATGTTAATTCTTTATGCTTTTACTCTAACTGGTAAGCCTTCATACAGATATACTACTAAGAATCCATTTGTGAAATAATATTCACCAAATTCATCTTTCTCCACCTTACCTTCTAGCCACTCTTGCTCATCTTCTTCAAAGATAACAATATCTTCTCCGCCTTTAAAATAAATGGCTTCATCAAATGCAAAGTACCCTTCTTCATTTCTTAAAAGCATGCCTTCTTTCATGTTGTTATCGTCTCCTGTCTACTTCTCTATACTTTCAAACTAATCATTTAGTAGTTTGATTTTATCTATTATCTAAATGATTATAACAAATATTATCTTAACATGCTATATCCTGTCATCATCAACTTCTCTTTAAACCCATAGTTATAATTTTAGCAATAATATAGCTGACAACTGCTGGTACAAGCCAAGAGAAGCCTAACTGGCTAAAAGGTAAAAAACTAAACCAATTAGTGTTCATACCAGCTAATTTACTACCTTCTTCTACAAGTACAATGATTAAGGTTACATAAACAGGCAACTGATAAACAATAGGGGATGGTACTGATTCTATTAAACTAATAACAACTAATACAATAATTAGCGGATATAAAATGTTTAAAACGGGTCCTGTCACCCCTACAATACGATCTACGCCCATGGAAGCAATTGCTACACCAATAAGAGAAGTGATGACCGCTACTGTGCTATACGAAACCTTTTGCTTAAACAAATCCGAAAAATAATTAGCTGCTGTCATAGTAAGACCAATAGATGTGGTTAAACAAGCGATTGCTACAGCGATTGCCAAGAGCACACTCCCAATATTTCCTAAAATCTGCCCTGCCAGTGTTGTAATAAGCTGTGTTTTTTCTATGTCACCGCTTATATGCCCAGTATGCGTTCCTAGGTACATAAGACCACCATAAATTACACCAAGCCCCACAACAGCTACTAAAGAGGACTTTAGCGTAACACCAATAATTTCTCCTTTTTCTTTATATCCTTTTTCTCTAATATTATTTACAATAATACTAGAGAAACAAACTGCACCTAATGCATCCATTGTTTGATATCCTTCGATAATCGCCCTTGAAAATACACTGTCAATACTGGCTGTTGTAACAGGTCCAATAGGTACTAAAATGCCTTTAATGATAAGCACTAATAAAATCACTAATAAAACTGGTGTTAAAAACTTTCCAATCACATCTACAATTGTACTAGGCCTTAAAACCAAAATAAGATTAATAATAAAGTAAATAATAATCACTATAAGTGGACTTAATGTCGGAAAGAAAGGTCTAATACCTATTTCATAAGTCGTTGCTACTGTTCTTGGAATGGCTAAAAAAGGCCCAATACTTAAAATTAAAAAAGTCATTAAAATGACTGAAAAAACCTTTCCAATCTGATGACTAATATGACTAAATTCACCACCTGCTTTGGCAGTTGCCATTACACTTAATAAAGGAAGACCTATACCTGTAATCATAAAACCTATGAGTCCTTGCAAATAGTGGCTTCCTATCATACGCCCTAAGTAAGATGGAAATATTAAATTTCCAGAACCAAAAAACATAGCAAATAAGGCAAATCCTATAACCCACATATCGCTAGCTTTACGTTTTTCTTTCATGATAAACTCCTTAACATCCTTTTTGTTTAGAATGTCCACTTACAGGATTTTTCATGTATACTTTAAGACGTATGATACTTCAATTTCTTCTCACTAATAAGCCAGTATTTCGTAGCTACTTTCTGTAATAACCACTGTTACTTCCCACTGTGCAGAAGGTTTTCCATCCTTTGTATAAATTGTCCAGCCATTTTTATAATCTTCCCGTACTCTACTTGTCCCCATATTAATCATTGGCTCAATCGTAAAAACCATACCAGGTACCATCATCATTTCTGTTCCTCTTTTAGAAACATAACTTACAAAAGGCTCTTCATGCATTTTTTTGCCTACACCATGTCCTCCGATTTCTCTAACAACTGAAAAGCCTTGGCTTCTAACATAGTCATGAATGGCTTGCCCCATATTCCCCAAACAGTGCCAAGGTTTTACTTCCTTTAGACCTACTTGAATGCTTTCTTTAGCCACTTCTACTAATCGCTTTGTTTCAGGTTCTATCTCTCCGATACAAATCATCCTGGAAGAATCAGAGAAGAAACCATTGTAAATAGTCGTAATGTCTACATTTACAATGTCTCCTTCTTTTAAAATATCTGCTTTAGAAGGGATTCCATGACAAATTTGACTATTAATTGAGGTGCAGCAGCTTTTAGGGAAACCACTATAACCTAACGTCCCGGGAATGCCACCAAATTCTTTAGTCTTTTGATAGACGATTTGGTCAATATCTTCTGTAGACATACCTACCTTTGCCGCCTTGACTACCTCATCTAATACAGCAATATTAATTTTTCCACTTTCTCTAATGCCCTCTATTTCTACTTTACTCTTAAGCAAGTTTTTATTAGGCACAATATATCCTTGCTTTTTAAACCACTTAAGTTGCTCTTCTATTTCTCTTTCGTTCATTCTTATCATCTCCAACATTTAATATACCAGCTATTTTCTAATTTCTCCTCAATAATGTTTCTGTTTAAGTTAATCCAACTTTTGCACTTATTTAAAATAATCGCATCACTACTTACAACGCCTTCTAAGTTCGACAAGACTGTATCGACTTCATTAATAACTTTTACTTGAACAGCTACTTTATACACTGCACCTATCTCTAAAATAAGTTGTTTAAGCCGGCCAGAATTTGAAACAGGTGCATCTAACCAAAAGCATACGCCGTGTATCCCTTTTTCATCTAATGTTTCAAATAAAACTTGCAACGCTAACCTTGTCTTATCGATGATACGATATGTTCCTCTAAGGCCGGCTAAATCTCTAATCGTTCCATCCATCCCTTCCATTAAAAGGCATTCTGATAAGGCCACTTCTAAGGTAATAATCGTATTAAATCCATCAATATGCAGGTATTGAACTGATTCTAAATGACCTTTTTTCTGCTGCCTTACCTCTAAAGCCTGCTTTGAAGAAATACTTCTTACAAGGGCAAGGCGTTGTCTTTCACTTAACATATAGTGATTGCCTATGAAGGTAGAAGCACCTTTTATCTTATACTCACGATTGAGCAAATAAAACAAGTCTTCACCTGCATCTCGTACTTTTTCTAATGCTATGCCGCTAAATTCTTTGATATCACTTGGTACATAGCCCCTTCTTGTGGTCTCTCCCATTGCTGAAGTCCTGGTCTCCTTTCTATACTGCTATAATCATGCCACCCTACACACCTATAGGTTCATATTTAATATGTAGAAATGGTCGTAGTTCCTTCTATCATCTATTTGCTTGTTCGTTTATCACCCATAAAAAATAATGCAACCGTTCCAGGGCCAGTATGTGCTCCTATTACAGTTCCAATGCTATTTATGCTAATCTTTCCTTTTAGCAAAGGTATCTTCTCTTCAATAAGCTGTGCAACCTTTAGCGCATCTTCCATACAAGCTGACTGAGAAATTGCACACTTTCCTGTATAAGTTTCACCTTCTTGAACATGTACCAGCATTGTCTCTACCATTTCTTCAATAGCTTTACGTTTCGTTCTTATTTTCTTTCGCGGAATGAGATGGCCTTCATCATCCATATTCATTAGTGGACATATGGACAAAATACTGCCTACTACAGCAGCAGTAGCTGAAATTCTGCCCCCACGTTTATAACTTGTTAAATCTGTTGAAAAGAACCAGTGATGCATATTAAGTTTATTTTCCTCAGCCCACGCATAAACTTCTTCCAAGCTTTTGCCTGCATCTCTTAAGTCTGCTAAGTATTCCATGAAAAGACCATATCCAGAAGATGCACCCAATGAATCTACTATTTTTATTTGCCTTTCTGGATATCTTTCAAGTAACTCTTGTTTTGCAATATTAGCCGAATTATAAGTTCCCGATAATCCAGAGGATAGACTCACATGTAAAATATCTTGCCCATTCTTTAGGAATGGTTCAAAAAAGCTAATAAAATCTTCACTATTTACCTGTGAGGTAACTGGCATCTCACCCTCTTTCATGGCCTGATAAAATTCATCAAAAGGAATCGTCTCCCCAAAATCATCTAGATATTCCTTCCCTTTAAAATTTAAATGAAAACATACATAAGGTATCTTTCTTTCTACAAAAAATTTCTTTTCTCGGTCCGCTGTTGAACAGCAACTTAGTATGAATTGCCCCATCTCACTACCTCCCTGTTATACACATTAAAAGTATAAATTAATTATAGAGAAACCAACTATAATTCTAAATGATACATCACATAAATAGGTTTCTCCTTATGATTTCACATAGCTATAATATAATGAATAACCAAATTTTATAAATGTGAAATCTATATTACGTATTTCTAAATAAGTATTTTAATATTTAATTGTTTTTAGAATTATACTATACATTATATCCTTTTTGGTACTTATATAGTATCTACTGTTAAAATTTTTTATCATCTAAAAAGGAGTGCCAATACTACTTATTTGGCACTCCTTTTAGATTTAAGTAATTCTAACTTAATATGTTATTGTCCATAGTATGCATTTTTACCATGCTTACGCATAAAATGCTTTTCTTTAATCGTATCAGGGGCTGGCCTTACATGACTATTCATCATCTCCGTCTGAGCTGCCATTTTTGATACCTCTTCTAATACAACTGCATGATATACAGCTTCCTTCGCATCTTTCCCCCAAGTAAATGGACCATGATTCATGCATAATACAGCTGGTACATATACGGGATTTAAATCTTTAAAGGTCTCTATAATAACAAGTCCCGTATTTTTCTCATAATCTGTTTCAATTTCATCTTTTGTTAAATTTCTTGTACAAGGAATACTCCCATAAAAATAATCCGCATGGGTTGTCCCATAGCAAGGCACACTTCTGCCAGCTTGTGCCCATGAAGTTGCCCAAGGTGAGTGTGTATGTACAATGCCCCCTATTTCTGGAAAAGCTTTATAAAGTTCTAAGTGTGTGGCAGTATCTGATGAAGGCTTATATTCGCCTTCTATTTTATTTCCCTCAAGATCCATAACGACCATATCTTCCGGCTTTAACTTTTCATAGTCCACACCACTTGGTTTAATGATGAAGTAACCACTTTCACGGTCAATCCCACTTACATTTCCCCATGTATAAACAACTAAATTACGTTTTACGAGTTCCATATTTGCTTCATACACTTGTTTTTTTAATTCTTCTAACATCTTCTCCACCTCATCTTAAAGATGCTACGGCTGCTTTTTCTATATGAAGTCCTTCTTCGTAGCGTTTCATAAATACTTCAAATCCTTCTACATCTTTTTTGTTTGGTGCTACTTTGCTTTCCTTTTGACCTACAAATACCTTTTGCTTCAAATATTGTTCCAGAGACTGGCTTTGATTTAATTCTACTTGATTTCTCATATAACCTGCTAATATAGCAATTCCCCATGCGCCACCTTCTCCAGCTGTTTCCATAACGGATACTGGTGCATTTATTGCTGCTGCTAAAATACGCTGTCCAACTTCCTTAGTCTTAAATAAACCACCATGTCCAAAGATTTCATCTACCTTTACGCCTTCTTCTTTCATTAGTATATCTAAACCAGTTTTTAAGGCACCTAAAGCTGTGAACAAGTGTACACGCATAAAGTTAGCTAAATTAAAGTGGCTATCTGGTGTTCTAACAAATAAAGGCCTGCCTGTTTCAAGCCCCGTAATGTGTTCACCTGATAAGTAATTATAAGCTAAAAGACCACCACAATCTCCATCTCCCTCCAATGCCTTACGGTAAAGCATTCCAAATAAAGCATTCATGTCTACTTTAATCTGGAAACTCTCTGCAAACTCTTTAAATAGATTTACCCAGGCATTTAAATCAGATGTGCAGTTATTACAATGTACCATCGCAACGAGGTTCCCTGTAGGTGTTGTAACAAGGTCAATGGCTTCATACACCTGAGACAATTCTTTTTCAAGTACCAGCATTGCAAATACAGAGGTCCCTGCTGAAACATTTCCAGTACGAGGTGCCACACTATTAGTGGCCACCATACCTGTCCCTGCATCTCCTTCTGGTGGACATAATGGAATACCTGCTTGAAGATTACCTGTTACATCTAGTAATTTAGCCCCCTCAGCTGTTAAATAACCAGCATTTTCTCCAGCCACCTTTACCTTAGGTAAAATATCTTCCAAACGCCATTGAAATCCTTTTCCACTAATAAGCTTATTAAACTGATTAATCATACCTGTATGATAATCTTTGAGATTTACATCAATAGGAAATACTCCTGAAGCCTCTCCTATTCCCAGTATCTTTTCACCTGTTAATTTATAATGTACATATCCAGCTAACGTTGTGATGAAATCTATATCTTTTACATGTTCTTCATCATTTAAAATTGCTCCATAAAGGTGGGCAATGCTCCATCTTTGAGGAATATGATAGTTAAATAATGCTGTAAGCTTTTCTGAAGCTTCACCTGTCATTGTATTACGCCAAGTTCTAAAAGGTACCAACAATTTTCCATCTTTATTAAATGGCATATACCCATGCATCATACCACTAAAGCCAATTGCACCTATTCTTTGAAGTATTACACCATACTTGTCTTCTACATCTTTTGCCATATCTTGATAACTACTTTGAAGCCCTTTCCATATGTCTTCTTCACTATAAGTCCATATGCCATTTTCTAATCTGTTTTCCCATTCATAGCTTCCTGAGGCAATAGGCATATTATTATCATTTACAAGTACTGCTTTAATGCGTGTTGAACCAAACTCTATCCCCAGTGCTGTCTTTCCCTCTTGAATAACTTCTTTTGCTGTTTTGACGAATTGATCTTCTTGAACCATCTTAATCCTCCCATAAACTGTTTTAAGTAGATTTTTTCGTTGTAACATAGATTCCACATCTATAAATTTGAGTTATTCCTTTTGTTTTGATTATGTGAAACCGCTTTATATTATTATACAATTAAAATATTTTAAAATAAAGTAAAATATTTTATATTTATCAACTTATTTTTACGTTATAAAATTT
>NZ_CEVXFV010000086.1:0-10105 GCF_982396655.1 Cellulosilyticum sp.
AAATTTTAGTTATTTATAGTTTTTAGTCATGTGAAATCATTGAGAGAAACCTATTAACCTACATGTATATTTTAAGGTTTTAGTTGGTTTCTCTATAAATTTTAGTTATTTATAGTTTTTAGTCATGTGAAATCATTGAGAGAAACCTATTGACCTACATGCATATTTCAAGTTTTTAGTTGGTTTCTCTAGAGCTTATAATGATAGCAAGCATCAGAGAATGACTAAGTAGGAGGGGACTAAATTTGAAGGAAGAAAAGGAAAAGAAGAGTTTTATGGAGAAGATGGCAACCTTTATTGTAGATAAACGAAAAGGAATGTTTTTGGCATTTATTATAGCTATGATTTTTTGTGCTATTTCTTCTAGCTGGGTTAAGGTAAATGATGATATTACGCAGTATTTGCCAGATACGACGCAGACAAGACAAGGGCTAAGCATTATGAATGATGAGTTCATGACATATGGTATGGCAGATGTGATGGTTGATAATGTTTCCTTTGAAAAGGCCAAGCAAATAGCTGATGAACTGGCTACAATTAAAGGAATTAAGTCAGTAGATTTTGATGAGACGACTGAACATTATAAAGATGCTAGTGCCCTATTTAAGGTAACCTTTGAGGGAAGAGAAACAGATGATATTAGTGTTGTGGCTATGAACAGTATGAAGGATAAGCTTCAAGGCTATGATACATATATTTCAAGCGTAGTAGGTGCAGGAAAAGCAGAGCTTATTCAAAATGAGATGAATACTGTTATGGTAATTGTTATTGTCATTATTTTAAGTGTGCTTTTATTTACAAGTCAGACGTATATGGAAATCCCTGTTTTGCTGATTACTTTTGGCGCTGCTGCACTTTTGAATATGGGGACGAACTTCTTATGTGGTGAAATCTCTTTCGTATCCAATTCGATTGCTGTTGTATTGCAGCTAGCATTGGCCATTGACTATGCGATTATCTTATGCCACCGTTATACGGAAGAACGTGAGCTGATGGCACCTAGAGAAGCTGTTATTACAGCACTTAGTAAGGCTATTCCAGAGATTGCATCATCTAGTTTAACAACTATTTCAGGTATGGTTGCCCTGATGTTTATGCAATTCCAATTAGGATTTGACCTTGGTAGGGTACTAATTAAAGCAATTTTATTTAGCTTGTTATCTGTGTTTACTTTAATGCCCGGGCTCTTACTCTTATTTTCACCTTGGATTGATAAAACGCACCATAAGAATTTCGTACCGAATATTACACTTTGGGGTAAATTTAGTGTAAAAACACGTTTTATTATTCCACCCATCTTTTTGGTGATATTAGTTGTAAGTCTTGTATTATCTAATAAATGTCACTATGTATATGGTTATTCAACACTTTCAACGATTAAAAAGAATGATTTGCAGATTTCTAAGAAGAAGATTAATGAAACATTTGGTAGTGATAATCTAGTTGTTATTATGGTGCCTACAGGTAACTATACAGCAGAAGAAAAAATGATTCGTGAGATAGAAGGGCTTTCCTTTGTAGATTCTGTTCAAGGTCTAGCGAATACAGAGGCGATGGATGGCTATATCCTTACAGAGGCGTTATCACCTCGTCAGTTTGCAGAGTTGACAGACTTAGATATTGAGGTGGCGAATATTTTATATTCAGCTTATGCAGCTAAGGAAGAAAGCTATGGAAAAATTGTAGCGGGCATTGATCATTATAGCGTGCCGCTTATAGATATGTTTGACTTCCTTTATGAGCAGAAAGAAGAGGGATATGTCACATTAGATGATGAAATGAATGACGAAATTGAAGATATTCATGAAGAGTTAGTAGATGCTAAACTTCAACTTAAAGGTGAAAATTATAGCCGTATTTTATTACATACAAGTTTAGATGAAGAAGGAGAAGAGACCTTTAGAGCCATTGATGGGCTTCATGAAATTATTAATAAATATTATGCAGAAGGTGGCTATGTGGTAGGGGATTCTACTAGTGACTATGACTTAAGTTCCAGCTTCGTAAGAGATAATATGATTATTAATATTTTATCAGCTTTATTTGTAACAGTGATTCTAATCTTTACTTTCCAATCAGCAGGGCTACCTATTTTGCTGATGATGATTATTGAAGGTAGTATATGGATGAACTTCTCAGAGCCGGTTTTAGCAGGAAATAATATGTTCTTCTTAAGTTACCTTATTGTAAGTTCTATTCAAATGGGCGCCAATATTGACTACGCTATTGTTATTACTAATAGATATCAGGAACTTAAGCGCTCTATGCCAAAGAAAGAGGCAGTTGTTGAAGCTTTAAATGAATCATTTCCAACTATTATTACTTCAGGCTGCATCCTAGCAGCAGCAGGTGTATTTATCGGATTTTTATCTTCCGATGAGGCGATTTCTTCTATTGGACTGTGTTTAGGCCGTGGAACTTCTATTTCAATTATTCTGGTTATGAGTGTTTTACCACAACTGTTATTGTTAGGTGATTTTCTTATTGAAAAAACAGCCTTTACGATTACCTTGCCAGATCATAGCCGCGGACAGAAAGGAAACCTTGCTATTGATGGACGCGTAAAAGGATACGTATCTGGTATGATTGATGGCGACTTTAAAGGACAGATTCAAGGGACATTAAGTGTGGCAGTAGATGGCGAGAAAAGGGAGGTAGCCGAAGATGACGAGAAAAAATAAATGGACAGCTTATCTTGTAGTAATATGTATGGTCTTTTCTGTATTTGGAAATGGCATAACTCTTTTTGGAGCAGAGCTTAAAAGTATAGAGCTTCACACCGTAGAAGATTTAATGAGTTTAGCAGAAAAATGCAAACTTGATACCTGGAGTCAAGGAAAGTATATAAAGCTTATGAATGACATTGACCTTTCTGGTAGTGGCTTCAATGGCATTCCCATTTTTGGAGGAGAATTTGATGGTGGCGGCTATACATTAAGTGGCCTTAGTATAGAAGGCAAGGGTCAGGCTCAGGGCTTTTTCCGTTATATAGAAGAAGGCGGCATGGTTAAGAACCTGACACTTAAAGGAAATGCTAGCACCAGTGGAACCAAGAAAATAGTAGGCGGCATAGCAGGACAAAATGCCGGGACGATTAAGGATTGTAATTTTATAGGGAATGTAAATGGTGAAAGTTACATAGGAGGCATAGCAGGCATTAATGAAGCAAATGGAAAAATCATTGGCGTGGTAGCCCAAGGTATTGTGACAGGAACGCATTACGTAGGTGGAATAGTAGGAGAAAATCTAGGCACTATTTTAATAAGTACCAATAAAGCTAAGGTTAATAATGCAGTGAGTGAGGTGGATGTGACACTTGAAAGTATAGAAAATCTTGATAAAGAGCACTTAAATGCATCAGAAAATATTAAATCTAACACAGATGTAGGAGGCATAGTAGGTTTTTCCACAGGCATTATTCAAGGCTGTGAAAATCAAGGTGTGATAGGTTATCAGCATATTGGCTATAACGTAGGCGGCATTGTAGGAAGACAATCAGGATATGTGAATGCGTGTGTAAATTATGGCGAGGTGTATGGCCGTAAGGATGTAGGGGGCATAGCAGGACAAATTGAGCCTTATATTACACTTCAGTTTTCAGAAGGTAAATTAGGGAGTTTGCAAGATGAGCTCAATAAATTACAGAGTCTCATGAATAAGGCGATTGCAGATACAAGTAGTTACTCTAATGATATATCAACACAGTTAAATAACACCAAGTCCTATGTAGATTCAGCCATTGATTCTACTAGCTCTTTAGTAAGACAAACTGAAACACTTTACAATGGTACCATGGATAGTGTCAATGATTTAAGTGCAAGGGTAAGCAGTACTTTAGACGATTTAGTGCCTATCTTAGATAAAGCTCGTACAATGGGTGATGACATAAGTGTGGCAGTAGATGAATTAAGAGAGGCTACTTCAGCTATTGAAGTGACTTCAGATAAGGGGCAACAAGTCCTTGATAAGCTGCAAGATGTCTTAGATAATTTTCAGGATAATGGAAAAGATTATACAAAAGCAATGGAAGCTATTTCTGATGCCATGAGTGACCTAAATAGCAGTATTGGGGATCAGGATAAGATGGCAGATGCTTTAAATGCACTTTCTAAAGGTTTTGAAGCTTTAGCTGATAGTTTTTCTAAAATGAGCAACGGGGTAAATGACTTTAAAGAGGCTATGAATGAGCTGAAGCAATGGATAAAAGAAGAGAAAGAATGGAATGACCTTGTGACGGGGTTAGAAGAAGTTAGTAAGGCTTTAGAAGAAGTAAGTAGTGCAACTGATGAGGTGATAGGAGCTGTAGGTGAGTTATTAAAGGCAATGGATGAAGGGGATATTACATCAGCGTTTAATAATTTACAAGCTGTATCTGCTAAATTTGTAAGTGCCATGAATCACCTAGAAAATGCTTTAGGAGCAATTAATAAGGATGATATTACAGGTACGGATATAGAAGCTGTGATTCAAGAGATTCAAGAAGGTACAAGCGCGCTACAAGAAGGGATGGAAGACGTGGAGGCAGCAATAGAAGACCTTCAAAAAGCAACTTCCAATGCGGAAAGTGAGGCAGCCCGTCAAAAGATAAAAGAAGGACTTAAAAAACTTCAAGATGCCTTAGGAAAATTAAATGAAGCGAGTAAGAAGATTACTAAGGCATTAGAAGGCCTCAAAGATAATAATGACAGTGGAGAACTTGAGCAAATTAAAAAGAAGCTAAGTGACGCCTTAAAGAATATGGGAGCAGCTATAGGCGATGTATCTAGTAGCATTTCTGAGATTCAAAAGGCACTTAATGAAGTAAATAATCAGATACAGCTTAAAAAATTACAGTCAGCTATGGATTTATTAGAAGAAGCAGTAGATAAGCTTATAACAGCAGCTAAAAATACAGATAAGGTAATCGATAGTGTAAAAGTAGCAGTTGATAAGTTTCAAGATACTGCCAAGTCAGCAGATGATGTAACTTCGAAAATAAAAGAGACCTTAGACAGTTTACATACCGTCAGCATAAAAGGCTCGGATGTCGCGGAGGAAATTCATAGCCTTATATCAGATTTAGCAGCAAAACCAACTATTACATTTCCGAATATTGATAGTAACTATATTCAAACAACAGATGATTTAAAAGGCTCTTTAAACAATGTTTCTAATAGCTTAGGGCTTTTGAATGATGTAATGCGTGAAAACAATGACATCATTGTTTCAGACCTAAAAAGTGTAAGTGATCAGCTTTATATTGTTATTAACCTATTAATAGATGCAACTATAGATAATGAAGCGTTAGATGGAGATTTAAGTGAATATCATGAAGATATTTCAGATCAAGATACGAATAATAATACCCAAGGCAAATTAGCAAAGTGTACAAATGAAGGTGAAATTCAAGGCGATGTGAATGTTGGTGGCGTTACAGGTTCTATGGCCATAGAATATGATTTTGACCCTGAAGATGATGTGACCAAGAAGGGAGATACATCTGCAAAGTTTCAGTATTTAACGCGAGCTGTTGTGAGAGAATGTGTGAATAAAGGAAGTGTTATTTCTAAGAAAAACTATGTGGGTGGTATTGTAGGACGCATGGACTTGGGTTCTGTTATAAGTTGTATGGGATATGGCAAGATACAAAGTAATGATGGGGATTATATAGGCGGTGTGGCAGGCGCATCATATAGTCATATCCTGGATAGCTTTGCGATGTGTGTACTGTCTGGAGGTAAAAATGTAGGTGGTATTGTAGGCTATGGCACCAAGTTGACACATAATTATGCAATGGTGGAAGTTGAGGCATATTCAGAAAGCGTAGGAGCGATAGCAGGTGCAGTTGAACAGATAAGTGAGCAAAGCGATAATTACTTTGTAGACCGCGGTATTGCAGCCATTGATAACATTAGTTATGCAGGAAAGGCAACCCCTATTTCCTATGAAGAGTTTATCAAAGCACCCAATCTCCCAAAAGAATTTACTTCTTTATCGTTAACCTTCATGGCTGATGGCGAGAGAGTAGGGGAGATACCTTTTAAATTTGGTGAAAGTATCAGTGAAAATGAGCTTCCACAGATTCCTGAAAAAGCAGGTTATTATGGAAGCTGGCCTAAATTTGACTATAGTGCCTTGACTTTTAGTGCAACACTAGAGGCTATTTATACACCATATACAACTGTAGTTGAAAGTACGACAAGTGAAGATGATAGGGCAGTGGCATTAATAAAAGGAGCCTTTGGCGCAGATGCAGTATTAAGTGTAACAAATGCGGATGTTGTACCACCTAAAGATGTGAGCAGCAATGCAAAAGTATGGGAAGTTACTATTGCGGATACAAATCTAGGTGTTTCTTCACAAGATCAAGCAGCTAAGGCAACAAGCAACCCCTATGAATTACGTTTATTAGTTGGTGAGAAGGGCAAAAATAATATTTATGTCTATCAAGAAGATGGTACATGGAAGAAAATCAATGCCAAGAAAAACGGTAGCTATGCAGTTGTTAGTATGGAAGGCAATAGTAGTATCTTTTGTATAGAGCATCAAAGCTTTTTAAAGGAGATTGTTACATTAATAGGCGGCGTACTGATTATGCTTTTAGGGATTACTGTAGGATTTAAGAAGAGAAAGACAAAGCAGATAGGGTTAAATAAGGGGTCAGAATCCTAAATGTAATAGAAATACTAAAAAGTGGTTAAAATAATCAAGATATAAGTCAAACGATAATATGGATAGAGGGAGACTCGAAATGATCTTGATTTTCATAGGTGGTTTCTTAATGGCCCTGGCAGATAGTGTGCCTGGGGTATCAGGAGGAACCATCGCTTTTTTACTTGGTTTTTATGATGATTTTATTAATTCACTCAGTAATCTGTTTTCTAGAAGACGGGAAACGAGGATAAAGGCTCTGCGGTTCTTGGTGAACCTTGGGGTAGGCTGGATCATAGGTTTTATTATGGCGGTATTAATCTTAACGACTGTATTTGAAAAGAATATTTATGCTGTAAGCTCTTTGTTTTTAGGCTTTATTGTCTTTTCCATTCCACTTATCTTGAAAGAAGAGAAGGAAGTACTTAAGGGGCACTATTTAAATTTGATTTTTACGGTGATAGGAGTTGTCATTGTAGGAGCTATTACGTATTTTAATCCAGTTTCAGGCGGTGGAAAGGTTGTTGATTTAACGCGCCTTAGTATAGGGTTAGCCATTTATGTATTTGTAGTCGCAATGGTGGCGATTTCAGCAATGATTTTACCAGGAATATCAGGCTCTACCCTACTTCTTATTTTTGGCCTTTACTTGCCTATTATGAATGCTATTAAAGAGCTTATTAAATTAAATTTTAAGGCATTGCCTGTGGTTGTTATATTTGGACTAGGCGTATTAACGGGGATTATTTTAGTTATTAAGCTGGTGAAAAATGCTCTAAGACATTATCGTAGCCAGACCATTTATACTATTTTGGGCTTAATGTTAGGTTCTCTATATGCGATTTGCATGGGACCTACAACTATAGAGGGTAATCATTTACCTATTAATTTTTCTAATTTCAGTATTATATTTTTCCTGATTGGAGGGCTCATAGTCCTAAGCTTACAAGGCATCAAGGAATATCGAACGATAAAGAAGGAGTAGAATACTGTAGATATTAGCGAAGATAATTTTAGCATGTAAACCTTATCAAAGGAAGGAAGTAGACAGATGAAAACAAAGATTATCAGTATCTTCTTGATAGTGTTGTTGGCAATTCCTAATATGTCTTATGCGAGTGCAAGCGCTCAGAACAATCAAATCATTAAAGAGTATATAGCACAAAGTGATATTTTTAAAGATAATATATACTATATTGCAGAACTTGTAATAGGTGCGCAACTAAGTAAGCAGGAGTTACAGGAGAATCAAAGAAGAATAGATCAGCAGCTAAAAGATATTGTAGGACTGCAAAAGCAAATTGAGGAGTACAATAATACTCTAAACTATGGAAGTGTTGATAGCAGAAATGCTACGATGCTATTAATTGTAACACATTTTTACAAGAATGCTTATGATGAACTGCTGATTTACATGAATTCAGATGATAAGACTGTAAGGTTTGAAGCCCTTGAAAGATTTTACTATGATATGAATACGGCTGCACAGAAGTTAGACTGGCTGGAACGCTTAATAAGCTAAATTTAAGATAAAGAAAGAGGAAGTCATACGAAATTAATTCGCATGACTTCCTCTTTTTTTACATTTAAAAGACTGTTATATGCTATTTAATAATAGTTACAATGACTTTACTTAATTCATTGGCGATAATAATATGTGTTTAAAGATTTTACAGACATTGTTTTAAGCAAGTTTTTAGGTCTTCATCAGGGGTACTGATAGGTGTAAGATTGAAGGTATCTACAAGATATTGCAAGACTCTAGGGCTTAAGAAAGCAGGCAAAGATGGTCCAAGATAAATACGTTTTACACCTAATGAAAGAAGGGCTAATAAATCAGCTACAGCCTTTTGTTCATACCAAGATAAAATAATAGAAAGAGGTAAGCCATTTACATCTGTTTCAAAGGCATCGGCAAGTGCGGTGGCAATGGCAACAGCTGAATAGACATCATTACATTGACCGACATCTAGAAGCCTTGGAAGACCAGCTACTGTACCAAAATCTAATTTATTAAAGCGATATTTACCGCAAGCAAGTGTAAGAATGATGCAATCATCAGGAACTTTTTTAGCAAACTCAGTATAGTAGTTACGTCCCGGCCTTGCCCCATCACAGCCACCGATAACGAAGAAGTGACGAATCTTACCTTCTTTGACAGCTTTGACGATTTCTTCGGCATGAGAAAGGGTAGCATGATGTCCAAAGCCTACAGTAATTTCATGTGGCGCTTGGTCTTCTTCGAAACCACCGAGTTCAAGTGCTTTTTCAATAATAGGGGTAAAGTCTTTTGTATTATCTTCAAGTGTAGGAATGAATTGTACACCGTCCCAACCTACAGTATTTGTGGTAAAGATGCGGTCTTTATAAGTTTCACGAGGGCGCATTAAACAGTTTGTGGTCATTAAGATACAACCAGGAATGCCATTAAACTGAGTTTGTTGATCTTGCCAAGCACCACCGAAGTTACCGACAAGATGCTTAAACTTTTTAAGTTCAGGATAACCATGTGCAGGAAGCATTTCACCATGCGTATAGATGTTGATGCCCTTACCTTCTGTTTGCTCGAGAAGCATATATAAATCTTTAAGATCATGGCCTGAGACAATAATAAAAGGTCCTTTTTTGATATGCACATTTACTGTATGAGGACTAGGATTTTTAAAGCATTCTGTATTGGCTTCATCTAAAGTTTTCATAACTTGAATACTCATGTCGCCTGTGCGCATGACCCATCTAATCATTTCTTCTACAGAAATATCATCTTTAGTAGCTGTTTCTAAGGCTCTAAAGTAAAACTGATCAACCTGATCATTGTAATAATTAAGGAAACGTGCTTGATGACCATAAGCACTAATCCCTTTAAGGCCATAAACCATCGTTTGTCTTAAGGAACGAATATCTTCATTTAAGTCTTTATCAAACATAATACCGGCACGTTTTGAGTCTGCTAACATCTGTTCTCTTGTATTACTTAAGTTATAAGTAGCAAACTCAGGGTATTCAATATCCATAGGTGCTTTTTGACGGAGTTCTTCTTTGATTTGTTGTGATTTTTTAAGCAGTTCTATATGAACTTCTGCATCAAAGTTAACATTGGTTAAAGTAGTAAAAAGACAATCTTCTACGAATTTGACGATTTCTTTATCAATGAGTTCGCCGCGTTCAATAAGAGGTACAGCATAACAGCTGATTCCCTTTAACTGATAAATAAGTAAGTCTTGTAGATTTGCGACTTCTGGAGTTTTTCCACAAACCCCTAATTTAGTACATCCTTTGCCACCAGCTGTTTGTTCACATTGGTAACAAAACATAGGATAATCCAATATATACAACCTCCTTTTAGTAAGAAAAATAATAATTTATAAATACAAATAAATCATATACATATAGTGTCAAATTAGAGGATATATTATTCTGAATCATAAGCGTAAACTTAAAACTAAATCTTTCCAGTAACAAAAATAATAAAAAT
>NZ_CEVXFV010000087.1:0-9837 GCF_982396655.1 Cellulosilyticum sp.
CCACCACTCAGAATATTTGCAGAATTAAAGGCTTGTAACTAAGAAGTTGAGGCTCCCTCCTGCTGATAGTCTACATACGGAGTGATTTGTTGTCCCTCTTGGTGAAGAAGTATAAAGCGGTTTTAGTGATGCTGTTTGAGTAGTGTGAATGAAATGAGCACTACGAGTTCATCACGTTGCTTTATAATTCTTTACTTAGAGGGACACAAATCACGTAGTCGTAGCTATCAGTAGGAGGGAGCCTCAACGACGCTCAGTTCCCAAGCCCAATTCTGTAACCCTACATTCTGCGGAATATTTTATTTGGAGACTGTCTAAACATTTCATCTAAGAAATCTTCACTAGGTGAAAGAATAATTTTAGTTGCTCCAAATTGTGTTTGTCCAATAATTACATATGTATTTTTATCATTTGAGTTATCGCTAGCATTGATGACTTTAGCGACACCTTTTCCTTCAATCTCATGGCGGTGATTTGCATCATCCATTGCTGCCATAACATCAATCTTTCTTAAGTTAACTGTTGTTACTCTTTTACGTTTTGAGCGATTGTAGATTACATCAATATCTAATTCCTCATTTGTTAATATGTACTCATATTCTCTGCTAAACATGATAAATAAATATCCTGCGCCTAATAATGCTGCAATTGTAATAATAGGCCCAAATATTGCTCCCCCCATAGTCATAGCAAGTAAAATAATTACTGCCGCACATACTACAATAAGTGCTTGCATGGTAATATCCTTAGCTGACTTCTTCTGCTTAATCATGTACTCTTTAAAAGTTGCTTGCATCATTTCCCTATACCATCCTTCCAATAAAATATATTTCTCAACATACAATATATAAAGTTCATTACTTGGTATATATCTGCGTATATGTTATACTTTGGTATATTCGCTTTGCTTCATATATTATGTATTGAGTTTGAAACACGCCTTATACTACTTAAATCCTACTATATAAAAATACTATAAAATACGTTTTTTTTCAATATAAGTAGAAACTTATAAACCTTAAGTTATTTTTAATTAAACGTAATAATTATAGTGCTTGTCTTCATAAACTATTATAATGTATAGAAGTAAATAAAATATAAACAATTATAAAATTAAAGGAGGGCTTTCATTGGATCTATTATTTATGTTAAAAGCCGCAATTCTTGGTATTGTAGAGGGGCTTACAGAGTTCTTACCCGTATCCTCTACAGGTCATTTAATCATCTTTGGTAACCTCTTACGTTTCTCTGAAAATACAGCCTTTGCAAATATGTTTACAATGGTTATTCAACTTGGTGCCATCTTAGCTGTACTCGTGCTATATCGTAAGAAAATCATCGATACAGTTGTTCATCTTTTCCCTAGCAAACATGTTCCTACTGAAAAAAGTGGACTCTATTTCTGGGGTATGATTGCAATCTCATGTGTCCCTGCTGCTGCTATCGGTATTCCTTTTGATGACCTTATTGAAGCCAAGCTCTTTAATCCGCTTGTAGTAGCTTGTGCGCTCTTCATTGGCGGTCTCTGGATGATGTATGCAGAAAGCAAACTGCGTGGTAACCAAACAACATCTTTATCAAATACTTTAATTACACCTAAAATCGCTATTATCGTAGGACTCTTCCAAGTACTCTCTATCGTACCTGGTATGTCTCGTTCAGCTTCTACAATCATCGGTGGTTGGGTAGCTGGCCTTTCAACAGTAGCCGCAGCAGAATACTCATTCTTCCTTGCAATTCCTGTTATGTTTGGTCAAGCACTTCTTAACATCTTAAAAGCACAAAACGCTTTAACAAGTGTAGAATGGATTGGCCTTGGCGTAGGTTTCGTTGTTTCTTTCCTTGTAGCACTAGTAGTTATTGATCGTTTCTTAAACTACTTACAAAGAAAACCAATGAAAGTATTTGCAGTATACCGTATTATCTTTGCATTCGTCGTGCTAGGCTGTGGTATACTTGGTTTATTCTAAATAGTAAATAAAAAAAGAGTAACTACCTAATGTTTTTTTTAGCTAGTTACTCTTTTTCATATTAGCTTATATATTATTTACGCCATAAACTTTGCTATTAGGCAGGAATTACATCATTCCCATTCCGCCCATGCCACCCATGCCGCCTGCTGGCATAGCTGGTTCATCTTTCTTAATATCAGCTACGATACATTCTGTTGTTAAGAATGTAGATGCTACTGATGTTGCATTTTGAAGTGCGCTTCTTGTTACTTTAGTTGGATCAACAATACCGCCTTCAATCATGTTCATGTACTCTTCTGTAAGTGCATTGAAACCAACACCATTTGCAAGTTCTTCAACTTTGTTGATAACAACTGCTGGTTCAAGTCCTGCATTTAATACGATTTGACGAAGTGGTGCTTCAAGAGCCGCAAGGATGATTTTAACACCTGTTTTTTCATCGCCTGTTGTTGTATCTAATAATTTAGCAACATCTTTTTTAACGTGGATATATGTGCTTCCACCACCACCGATGATACCTTCTTCTACAGCCGCACGTGTAGCTGCAAGAGCATCTTCGATACGAAGTTTCTTTTCTTTCATTTCTGTTTCTGTTGCAGCACCCACTTTGATAACTGCTACACCACCAGCAAGTTTAGCAACTCTTTCTTGCATTTTTTCTTTATCGAAATCAGATGTTGATTGTTCGATTTGGTTACGGATAAGTGCAACTCTTTCTTTAATAGCTGCTTTATCTCCAGCACCATCAACGATTACTGTATTTTCTTTTGTAACTTTGATGCTTGCTGCACGACCAAGCATATCGATTGTAGCTTCTTTAAGGTCAAGACCAACTTCTTCAGAAATTACTGTACCACCTGTAAGGATTGCAATATCTTGAAGCATATCTTTTCTTCTATCACCGAAACCTGGTGCTTTAACAGCTACACAGTTAAATGTTCCACGGAGTTTGTTTACAACAAGTGTTGCAAGTGCTTCGCCTTCAACATCTTCTGCAATAATGAGAAGTTTAGAACCTGTTTGAACGATTTGTTCAAGTACTGGTAAGATATCTTGAATGTTTGTGATTTTTTTATCTGTAATTAAGATGTATGGATTGTCAAATACAGCTTCCATTTTTTCTGTATCTGTTACCATGTATGCTGATAAGTATCCACGGTCAAATTGCATACCTTCTACTACATCTAATTCTGTAGTCATTGTTTTTGATTCTTCTACTGTAATAACACCATCATTTGATACTCTTTCCATAGCATCAGCGATTAAGTTACCTACTTCATCATCACCAGCTGAGATAGCAGCAACTCTAGCAATATGGTTTTTGCTATTTACTGTTTGGCTCATACCTTTGATTGATTCTACAGCAGCTTCTGTAGCAGCTTTCATACCACGACGAACGATAATTGGGTTAGCACCAGCTGCAATATTTTTAAGACCTTCTGTAATCATTGCTTGTGCTAAAACTGTAGCTGTAGTTGTACCATCACCAGCTACATCATTTGTTTTAGTAGCAACTTCTTTAACTAATTGTGCACCGATATTTTCAAATGGATCTTCAAGTTCAATTTCTTTTGCAATTGAAACACCATCATTTGTAATAAGTGGTGTACCAAATGATTTATCTAAAACAACGTTACGACCTTTTGGCCCTAATGTAACTTTTACTGCGTTTGCTAATTGATCAACACCTGCTTGAAGTGATTGTCTTGCTTCTAATCCAAAACGAATTTGTTTTGCCATGTCTATTGACCTCCCATTATGAGTACCTTAACTCATTATTATCTTATAATTACAATTACTCTACTATTCTACGATTGCTAAGATATCGCTTTGTTTCACGATAACATATTCTTCTTTTTCTAATGTTACTTCTGTACCTGCATATTTAGAGTAAATTACTTTATCTCCAACTTTAACTTGCATTTCTACTTTTTGACCATCTACCATGCCACCAGGTCCTACTGCTACAACTACTGCCTCTTGTGGTTTTTCTTTCGCAGCACCTGTTAAGATAATACCTGATTTTGTTTTTTCTTCTGCCTCAAGATGTTGAATAACAACTCTATCGCCTAATGGTTTTAAGTTCATAAAGAAAGACCTCCCTAAATTCTTATGTTTTTGTCTTGTTATTAGCACTCACTCAAGTAGAGTGCTAATTGATATTTATAATATTATGGCATTATTTCTTTTAATGCAAATTTTATTTTACTGTATTTAAACTCATTATCTCTGTTTTTTACTTTATTTCTTTCCTTTTTGCTTATTTTCTTTTGTTTTTATCTTTTCAGTGAAAAGTGCATTTTCTCTACCATAAAAGAATAAATACTGTTGCGCATAGCCTGCTAACTCTCCAAAGTATGACTTTGCAAACTCTTGAATCTCATTTAGCTTCATTTCTCTACCTTCAAAATATAGTCCCTCGACTACTCTTTTTATCCAAACATCTGTTGGGAAAAGCTCCATTTTTGAATAAGCAAATAAAAGAATACAATCTGCTATTTTAGGTCCAACCCCCTTTATACTCATTAATCTTGCTTTAGCTTCTGCTGCGGGTAAAAAATACAACTCATTTAATACTATTTCCTCATTCAATACTTTATGACAGGCATCTATAATATAAGGCGCCCTAAAGCCTACCTTGCAAGCCCTCAGTTCTTCCTCAGTAGCATCCCGCAACTCCTCTGGGGTAGGAAAAGTATAGTAAGGTCCATTTTCACCTTCTTCTGTAATAGGTTGACCATATCGCATAGCTATATTTTTAATGCACTCTTTAATATGAGGAATTGCCTTATTTTGTGAAATAATAAAGGATATTAACATTTCCCAAGGGTCTTGCCTTAATATCCTGATACCTTCGCCAAACTGAACAGCCTTCGCCATGTGTTCATCTTTAGCAGACAATATATTGGCAATTTCAGCATAATTGGTTTCAATATCTAGATAGTGACTCCATACTTCATCTAGTTCACTAATATTCGTGTTATACACCATTACACTACTAGAATCTTCGTGCTGCGCCAACTTAATAAGCCTTTGTTTGGCAATAAGTATATAACTTTGATCCGTAATTTTCTCAAAGCGAAACACTTGTCCGCTTTCTAAAATTTGTCTCACATTGAAATGATCCAAATGGTCTAGCATCACCACGTTTTTCATGTTGTCACATCCTTTACTATTATTCCTTAGATATTATTTCCAATTTGTAAATAAATAACCATTTTTTACCTAAGTATGTTTTTGCTATTTTATTCACGAATATTAATGATTATTCTGCCACCTTTATGTTATGCTAGTATTATACTAGTACTGAAAGGGAGTCTATCATGAAAGATACAATTTATACTATTCCTCTAACAGATGCATTTAATGCACAAGATGAATGTCCTTTTTGCTTTATTAAACGTAAGCTTGAACAAGATGCTATTTCCTTTATATTAGGTGCTGCTTATATGGAAGATGATATTCGCGCCACTACTGATGAAATGGGTTTCTGTAATGAACATTATAAAAAAATGTATGATTACGGTAATCGTCTTGGTACAGCACTCATTCTACATACGCATTATATTGCACTTCAAAAAGAACTTGCTAAACAAATTGAAGCTTTCTCACCATCTAAAGCAAGCTTCTTTGATAAACTCAAGAAAACCAAAACAATTCAAGATGCAGATAGCAATCCAATAAGTGATTGGGTAGATGCCAAAAACAAGTCATGTTATATCTGTGATTACATAGATAAAAATTTTGTACGTTACATGGATACTTTCTTCCATCTCTATGCCAATCAACCTGAGTTCAAGAAACTCTTTAACGAAAGTAAAGGTTTCTGTGTCACTCACTTCGGAGATCTCATGCGCCTTTCTCACACAAAAATCTCTGAAAAAGATAAACCAGAGTTTTATGCTTCACTCTTTAAACTAACTCAGGATAACCTTAAACGCTTAGAAGAAGACCTTTCTTGGTTTATTGATAAATATGACTATCGTAATAAAGATGCTGATTGGAAGACTTCTAAAGATGCCATTCCTCGCGGTATTCAAAAATTAGTAGGTGGCTATGTTCAGGACCCACCTTTTAAAGAAAAATAATTTATAAAAAGAGCCATCACCACATTGAACGCCCCCATAAGTTAAACCTAAAAATCTAACCTATAGGCGATTAGTTCACAGTGAAGCGATGGCTCCTTTTAGAATATTAAATTATTGTTTTTCTGATACTTCATATTTATGGCTTCTTCTAAATTCACCTAATTCCTTAAACATCTTATAAATTTGAATACATACTGTAGGGAAAATTGCAAAACCATATAAACTTATAATTTGCCTTTCATTTAAAGGACTTACCGCACAAAATTCACTAAGCCCTGGCATAAATAACACTAAATTAAGTAATAACACACCTATCACAAATGCTATTACACTCGCTTTATTTGATAAAAGTCCTAATTTATATATAGATCCTTCACCTCTGCAATTAAACCCATGAAGTAATCTTGCCAAACACAATGTTCCAAAAGCCATTGTCATTGCTACGCTACTATCTCCAGTAGTTAATCCAATATAATATGACATCATTGTAAACACAGCTAATAATACCCCTTGTATCCCTACTGTCTTCATAAACATCTTATTTAATAGTTTCTCCTTTGGATGTCTAGGTTTTTGTTTCAGTAAGTCATCTCTAGATTGTTCCATTCCTATAGCAATAGCAGGTAAACTATCTGTTACTAAATTAATAAATAACAACTGTACTGCAGCAAAAGGAATTGGTAATCCTAATAATGAAGTTGCTAATACACATAGTATTCCAGCCGTATTACCAGATAATAAAAAGCCAATGGCATTCTTAATATTACTATATATATTTCTTCCATTTACAACGGCCTTTACAATAGTTGCAAAGTTATCATCCATTAAAATCATAGATGCTGCATCCTTAGATACCTCTGTCCCTGTAATCCCCATAGCTATACCAATATTCGCTTTCTTAAGGGCTGGTGCATCATTTACACCATCTCCAGTCATGGCTACTATATTTCCTCTTCGTTGCCAAGCTTCTACAATCCTAATTTTATGAGCAGGAGATACTCTTGCATACACCGAAATATCTTCTATCTTCTCATCTAATTGTGCGTCACTCATTTTATCTAACTCGATTCCCTCAACGGCAATCTGGCCTTCTTGTAAAATGCCAATCTCTCTAGCAATACTAGATGCCGTTACCTTATGATCACCTGTAATCATAACTGTTCTAATTCCAGCCTTAATACAATTATCTACGGCCTCCTTAGATTCTTCTCTAGGTGGATCTATCATTGCCACAAGTCCTAAAAATGTATAGTCACACTCATCATCTAATGTAATTTCCCGCTCTTCTGGTATTTCCTTATATGCAAATCCTAATACTCTAAGCCCATTATTGGAAAATTGTTCATTAGCCTTAGCAATCTGCAGCCTATCTTCTTTATTAATCTCACGTTTTCCCTTGCTTGTTTCTATATAGGTTATACGCTCTAATAAAACATCTGTAGCACCTTTCGTAAATAAAATAAGTTTATTATCTATTTTATGCAGCGTACTCATAAGTTTTCTATCTGAATCAAACGCTATCTCTTGCTGTCTCTTAATTTCACTACGCATTTCCTCCTCATCTATTCCATAAAGTTCAGCAAAATTAACTAGTGCTATCTCTGTAGGGTCTCCCATACTCTCTTTTTCTCGTGTAATAGAATCATTACATAATACACATGCTTTCATCAAATAATCATCTAAATGATTCTCTAACTTTAATTCTCTAATCCCTACTTCTGCTCCATCTCTAAATAACTTCTTAACGGTCATCTTATTTTGAGTTAATGTTCCTGTTTTATCTGAGCAGATAACAGATACACACCCTAAGCCTTCTGCAGCCTTTAGCTCTTTCATAATTGCATTTTGCTTAGCCATATTTTGAGTTCCCATAGCTAATACTATGGTTACAATAGAACTCAGTGCCTCTGGTATAGCTGCTACGGCTAAGGCTACTGCAAACATTAACGCATCGATTATAGCCATTTTTCTATACAAACTCAGGCCAAATACTACCACACAAATACCAATAATAATAAATGCTAATTTCTTACTAAATTCATCTAAGCTCATTTGCAGTGGTGTCTGCTTATCTCCCACCTTATTCATTAAATTGGCTATCTTACCTATTTCTGTTGCCATACCTGTATGTGTAACAACGACTACAGCACGCCCATAAGTTACAAGTGATCCAGAAAATACACTATTCTTTTGATCACCTAATGGAATATTTTCCTCTACATTAATCACGTCATCTTGCTTATTTATACTTTCTGATTCTCCCGTTAAGGAACTTTCATTAACTTGTAAATTAAAATTTTCTATAATTCTTCCATCAGCTGCTATCAAGTCTCCTGCCTCTAATACCATCACATCACCTGGTACCACTTGCTCTGAAGGTACTAATATCTGTTTTCCTTCTCTTATGACCTTTACCTTCGTTACTGCCAATGCTTTTAAACTCTCTAAGGACTTCTGTGCCTTAAAATATTGGATAGTCCCTAATATAGCATTCAGAGTTATAACTACTAAAATAACAACTGTACTCTCTTCGTTACCCGAAATAAATGAAATGATTGCTGATACAATTAACACAATGACTAATACATCCTTAAATTGCTCTAAAAATACTTGTATCCAGCTTTTATGCTTTTTCCCACTTAAAATATTTTCTCCATACTGGCTCAATCTCTCCTTTACTTCTTTCTCAGATAATCCCTCCTTCCTACTCTTCATTAAATCTAATACTTCATTTTTCTCCTTATTAAAGAAAGCCTCCATTACCGGTTCCCCCTTGTAATTAAATTTATCTATAAAAAAAGACTCTTAACATAACTTTAGCAACTTAAATTACTAAAATTATATTAAAAGTCTTGTAACCAGATATTTGGTATATAGTACCAGATAATTTATCGGGTATGTTGATACTATATTTTATACTACTCCCTTTTAATAAATATTATCCAAAATATATTGTTTAACTTATTATAGAACTACTTAAAGTTCCTAAACGGGCATCTATACAATAGGAATATATTTATCTCATATCAAATTTATGCCATTTATTAAAAATAAATATATCACATCTTACTTTTATATTCAATACTATCTTGATTATAAAAAATACAAAAAAATCTTCTATGAAAGTTAATTTTCATAGAAGATTTTACCTAAGCCGATGATCGGACTCGAACCGATAACCTGCTGATTACAAATCAGCTGCTCTGCCAATTGAGCCACATCGGCATTTACAAATCTATAATTTCTTATAGATAACGTGCACAGAAGGATTCGAACCCTCGGCCTTCTGATCCGTAGTCAGACGCTCTATCCAGCTGAGCTATGCGCACATATTCATTACTTATTATTTTATTTACATAATTCCAATTAGAATTCAAAAAATTAACACCTACTAAGTAAGTGTAATTTAGTGGACCCTCGGGGACTCGAACCCAGGACCGTCCGGTTATGAGCCGGATGCTCTAACCAACTGAGCTAAGGGTCCATAAGTCAAACCTTAATTATGTATAAGCCGATGATCGGACTCGAACCGATAACCTGCTGATTACAAATCAGCTGCTCTGCCAATTGAGCCACATCGGCATTTACAAATCTATAATTTCTTATAGATAACGTGCACAGAAGGATTCGAACCCTCGGCCTTCTGATCCGTAGTCAGACGCTCTATCCAGCTGAGCTATGCGCACATGCCATTACTTACTATTCATTTAATCTATATTGCTATAGATAACGTGCACAGAAGGATTCGAACCCTCGGCCTTCTGATCCGTAGTCAG
>NZ_CEVXFV010000088.1:0-9665 GCF_982396655.1 Cellulosilyticum sp.
TTATTTTTTAACTATGTATAGTTTTGACATATGTTTCACAATGTTTTTTGTACATTTATACCATAAGTTTGTTTTTACAATTAATTTTTTATCCTATTTTTTATAATATGAAATTGTTTTTTTTCAAAAAAAATGTTATAATTTTAAAATCACATAGTAATATATTATGAGGAGGCTCTTATGATATCTAAACCGGTGTATGCACCACATTATGACTTTTATATTGATCGCTCGAAGAAAACGGATATGTATAGTATGGACTCTTTTCATATGCATAAAAAATATGAGATTTATTACTTATTAGAAGGCTCTAGAAAATACTTTATCGATGACTCTATTTACGTAATAAATCCCGGAAATCTTGTGCTTATTGACGCGGATTCTGTTCACAAGACTGCTAACATGGGTGATATTCCTCATAGCCGTATTGTTTTAAACTTTAGCGGGAGTTTTATTGAAGAATTTTCTTCCGAACTTAAAGATATTGACTTAACTTCTATCTTTAAAACAAAATTTACAGTTTTACCCTTATCTTTTAAATACAAACTGACTATCGAAAACATCTTAGATCGACTTGTAAATCTAGGTAGTCTTGATATAGAAGATGAACAACCTAAATCATTAGGCAAGTCTGAGACCTCTGGTCAAACACCTTATAAAAAAACTTTACTTAAACTTTTACTTTCCGAATTACTTATTACCATTAAAGAATACATAGGTGTTTTAGAGCAAAAAGAGTTTGAATCTCACCAAATCGTTAATAATAAAGTAGATAAAATATTAAAATATATTAGTGCTAACTATAATCAGGACCTTACACTGACTTCTATTGCTGAACAATTTTATATTAGTCCATTTTATTTAAGTAAAATTTTCAAGAAATCTACCAATCTTTCAATTGTAGAGTATATCAACAGTCTTAGAATTAGAGAAGCAAAAGAACTACTTGAGCATACCTCTACTAAGATTTCTGACATAGCAGAAACTGTAGGTTTCTCAAGTAGTTCTCACTTTAGTCGTACTTTTAAACTTGTAACAGGATTATCTCCTCAACAATACAAGAAATTTTACGCTTCTAAATAGTCATCAACGTCTTCTACTAAGAAGGCTTCGCCGATTTGACCATTTACTTTTACATCGCTAAATTGTATTTTTTCTATATTTCTTAGAATAAATCCAGTCTTGGCGATTTTTTCTTGGTCTTCTAACATTTCTGGGAAGTCTGCTACTGCATCTTCTTTGAAATCAATAGAAATATTTTTGAAAGTAAGCGACTTAACTTTTTGTTCCGGTAAGCCATAAATAAAGCCTGCACAAACCTCTGCATCTTTACACTGCATATTTTCAAATTCTAAGCTACCAATTAAAGGTGTACGATCATCTACTGGTAGTTTTTCTTTTGTTCTAACGTACTCTGTTTTACCATCTGGGTCACAGAAGTAGAATGAGTTTAATGTGAATGGCGTAAGAACACCTTCCATTTGAATGTTTTTAACAAAGATTTGATCGATTACAGCAGTATTTCCTCTACCGCGTCTTGTTTTAATACGTAATCCTCTATCTGTTGCCTCAAAGAAACATCTTTCTACGAAGACATTTTTAATACCACCAGACATTTCACTACCAAGAACAACTGCTCCATGACCATATTGCATTAAGCAGTTTCTAATAATAATGTTTTCGCTTGGCTGTCTTCTTTCAACTGGTACACTGATTTTACCAGATTTAATAGCAATACAGTCATCACCTAAAGAGAATTTTACACCAAGAATTTCTACTCCATTACATGATTCTGGATCAATACCATCTGTATTTGGAGAGTTTTTTGGATTATTAAGTGTTATATTAATAAAACGAAGCCCTCTACTTCTTACTGGATGCACTGTCCATGAAGGCGAATTCTTAATTGTAATTCCTTCTACTACAATATCTTTACAGTCAATTAAATTAAGTGTTCTTGGTCTCCAAGCACCTCTTTTAACTTTACAGTCAATCCACCAGTCACCATTTTGACCATTGCCATCAACTGTTCCTGCACCGATGATACGTACATCTTCTACACTAATACCTGTGAGTAAGCTGGCGTAGCAATCTGCTGCGTCACCTTCCCATGAGGCTAAGTAGACGCTGCTATTTTCATCATATTCATTTGCCACTTTACCTGGTAAGATTGGATAGGCATCTCTCTCATGATGTCCTAAAAGAGTAGCACCTTCCATTAATTCAATTGTAATATGGCTTTTTAAGAAAATAGGTGTTGTTCTGTATGTTCCTTCTGGAAATACAATACGTGCACCTTTTGGCGCTGCTGCAATTGCTGTTTGAATTGCCGCTGTATCCATACTTGTTCCATCACCTTTAGCCCCAAAGTCCCTTACATTAAGTAATGCAGATTCTGGAGAAGTCGTTACCTCATGAGTAACTTCTTCTCCAGCTTCTGCTTTAATACTTACTTTGTAAGTTGTATTTGGTTTAAGGTTATGGATTGTATGAATATTAGTTTTAAGTTCACCAATCTCCTCGCCATCTATAAAACATGTATACTTTTTATCAACATAGTGACAAGCTGTATTTTCTAGCTCTATTGTTAGGCTCGTAGAAGTAATATTCGCTACATTCCACATAGTAAGTCTTCCTCCTATTAACCTTTGATACCACTACTTGCAATACCTTCAATGAAGTATCTTTGACAAGCGAAGAATACAACAATTGATGGCGCAAGACCAACAAGTGACATTGCAATAACTTTATTCCAGTCGAATGATCCACCTGTAGCATCCATTGACATTTTAAGAGCAATTGTTAATGGATATTTTTCTACTGAAGAAATGTAGATTAATGGACTCATGAAGTCATTCATTGTCCACATGAATGTGAATAATGCACATGAAATAATAGCTGGTTTAAGTACTGGCATTAAAATTTGAATAAGTGTTTGGAATGAATTACATCCATCGATTTCTGCTGCTTCGTCAAGGTCTTTTGGAACCCCTCTGAAGAATTGGATAAGCATGAATACGAAGAATAATTCAGTTGCAAACAATGCTGGTAATACAAGTGGTGCATATGTATCTAATAAACCAAATGATTTCCACATTAAGTAACTTGGAATTCTTAAGATAATGTTTGGAAGTAACATTGTTCCAATTACACATGAGAAGAATAACTTTTTAAGTGGGAAATTAAATCTAGCAAAACCGTAAGCTGTAAGTGTTGTTGAAATAATTACAAAGATAACTTTTGGAATTACGATTTTGAATGTGTTTAAGAAGTAATGACCCATTGTATATTGTGTACCTGTTTTCCATCCATCAATATATGGTTGGAAATCAAATGATGATGGCCAGAAACCAATTGATGTAAAGATTTCTGAGTTTGATTTAAATGATGCACCAACTAACCAAATAATTGGATAAATCATAACAATAGCAACTAAAATGAGGATGGCATACATACAGCCCATTTTAAATGCGTTTCTTCTTCTTCTTCTTGCTTGACGTTGCATTTCTGCTACACGTCTTTGTTCTACTGTTGCGTGTTGACTTAATTGTTGTGCCATCTTATTCTTCACCTCCGTTGTCACTGTAGTATACCCAGTATTTTGAACTCTTGAATGTAATCATTGTAAATACCATTACAACAATGAATAAGATCCATGACATCGCACTTGCATAACCCATGTTGAAGTATTTGAATGTGTTGTCATAAATAAGCATTGGTAATAAGTAAGTTCCTTTCATTGGGTCCCCACCTGTGATTAAGTAAGGTGCATTGAACTCTTGGAACGCATGAACGAGTTGCATAATAAAGTTGAAGAAAATGATTGGTGTAATCATTGGAATTGTAATTGTGAAGAAGTTTCTAAATGCATTAGATCCATCTACAGAAGCTGCTTCATAAAGCTCACCTGGTACCTCTTTAAGTGCTGATAAGAAGATAACCATTGTTGAACCGAATTCCCATACTCTAAGAAGTACGATTGTAAATAACGCTGGTGTTGCTTGACCAAACCAACTGATTGGTTCCATACCTACAACGCCGAATACTTGGTTAACAAGACCATCTGTTGCAAATAAGAATTTCCAAAGGATAGCGATCGCAACGTTTGAACCTAATATTGATGGAATATAGTAAGCTGTTCTAAAGAAGTTAATGCCTTTTATATTCATATTAAGGATAAATGCAACGAATAATGAGAAAATAAGTTTTAATGGTACTTCCCAAATTACGTATTTAGCTGTTATGCCGAATGCTTTTAAGAAAGTTTTATCTGAGAATAATTTTGTAAAGTTGTCAAAACCAATAAAGTTTGGTGCACTCATTAAACTATAGTCAGTGAAACTTAAATAAAATGCCGCAAGAATTGGGTAAAGTGTAAATACTAGAAAACCGATGAGCCATGGTGTTACATATAAGAGCCCAACGTAATTTTTCTTATTAAATTTGGCTTTCTTGTTCATGAAGTCCTCCCTATAATTTCTATTAAGGGCAAGCATAAACTTGCCCTTATATATTTAACTATTGAACGATACCAGCTAATGTATCTTGTAATTGGCTGTACATAGTAGCAGCAAGTTCTTCTGGTGTTCCTTCACCATAAGATAAGTATTGAATAGCTTCATTGTATACTTCTTTCATAAGAGCATTTTCGAAGTATGGACTCATGATGTTTGCACCACAGTCATTAATTTGTTTTGTACCTTCATAAGCTGCACCTACGAGTTCATCTGAATCAGCTAAAGCTTCTGAAGCAGATTTACTTGATGGAATACCTCTTGTTGTACCAAGTACTTTAGCAGCATCTTGATCATTTAACATGAAGTCTAAGAATAAAGCAGCAGCTGCTGGAGATTTTGTATTAGGTGTGATTGCATACATTAATGAAGGTTTTTTGAACCAACCTACATTTTCAGCACCATCTAACATTAAAAGGTTACCAAGTACTAATTCTTGACCTTTTTCAGCTAAAGCAGCTTCGTATTTACCGATTGAACTACTCCATTCAAGTACACCAGCAACTTTACCTTCTAAGAATGAAGGTGTTTGGTAAAGTGGAGTTGTACCAGCTTCGTTAGATCTTTGTTCTTGTGTTCTAATTACTTTGTTGTCTTCTAAAGATTTATAGAATTCAAGTGCTTCTTGAAGTTCTTCTTGTGTAAATCCGATTTGACCATCTTCTGTGATGAAATCTTTACCTGTTTTTTGTTGCATGTATACTACACATAAGTACCAAGATGGGAAACCACTACCTGTATCAAGGTCAAATGGATAGTATCCTTGATCTGCTGGGAATTTTTCACCTGAAGCAAGTAATTCATCCCAAGTTGTAGGAATTGTAGCTCCTAATTGATCAAATGTAGTTTTGTTGAAGTAAAGACTTCTACCTGTTGTAGATACAGGAATTGCATTAAGGATACCTTTTCTTCTACCGAATGCAAGGTCTTCTTCTGTAAAGTTATCTAATTTGATTAAGTCTCCAAATTGTTCAAGATCCATAAATCCTGTACCATCTTTTGATAAACGGCTTAACCAGTCATAGTTTACTTGAAGTACGTCCGCAGCTGTACCACCTGTCATTTGAGTAGTAATTTTTTCTGCATGACCATCCCAACCGCCGTACTCAGCTTTAACTTTGATGTTAGGATATTTTTCTTGGAATAAGTCGATAGCTGCGAGTGTTGCTGTATGTCTATCGTCTCCACCCCACCAACAGAATCTGATTTCAGCATTGTCTGTTAATACAGAACTTGTGTCAACCGCTTCACTTGCAGCTGGAGTTCCTTCAGCGCCTGTAGAGCCAGCTGGTGTTGATGTGTTACCACCACAACCAACCATAGAGGTTGCTAATAAACATGTTGACATTGCCATTGCTAATGCTTTTTTCATAACTAAATCCTCCTAGTAATTTAAATATTGCACACGTTCGTGCACCTCGAAAATTTAATTTTCAAGTTCATTCAGCTACACCCTGCACTTCCTCTTCGAGGTGTATGCTTTTTATATATACATAGTGATCCCTTCTAGTACTTTTCTAGAAAACATCTATGTAGCTGACTTTTTCCAACATTCGGCACTAAGCTAAATAATTTTTATATTTCTACCGTGTACCTCAAATTAATTTATATTTTAAATTATATAGTTTTTTTCACAAAGTACCATACTAAAACTTGTTCTCTTTGCTACTTTTTTTACATATGTTGCTATGAGTTGATATTTTTTATAGTAATTTTATACAACTCCTATCTTATTAAGTTATAATAATCTCGTTAAATCACATACTAGGAGGTTTAGAAAAATGATAGTTTCACACGAAGAAAGCGCTGATTATCAAAGCATTCAGGCTGCTATTGATAGTATTCCAGAGAACAATACGGTACCTATAACAATTTTTATCAAACCTGGTGTTTATAACGAAAAGTTACATATTACAAAACCTTTTATAACACTTGTTGGTGAAAGTGCTAAAAACACTATTATTTCATATGGAGATTATGCTAAAAAGCTATTTCCTACTGGGCAGACTTATGGCACCTTTAACTCTTATACAGCTTTTATTGGTGCAAATGATTTTACAGCAAAAAATATCACATTTGAAAATACTGCAGGTATAGGCGACAAAGTCGGACAAGCTATTGCAGCCTATGTCGACTGCGATCGTGCCGCCTTTATCAACTGCCACTTCTTAGGTTATCAAGATACATTATTTACAGGACCACTCCCTCCTGCACCGCTTACACCAGGCTCCTTTAAAGGTCCTAGAGAAAATGCACCACGTATTAATGGTCGTCAATATTATGAAAACTGCTTCATTAAAGGTGATATTGATTTCATCTTTGGCTCAGCTACGGCCTTTTTCTATAAATGTGAAATCTTCTCTAACAATCTTGGCAAAAAAATAAACGGTTACATCACAGCCCCTTCTACAGCTGAAGGCCAAGAATATGGTTATGTCTTTGATTCTTGTCGCCTTACAAGTGATGCACCAGATGAAACGGTTTATTTAGGCCGACCTTGGAGACATTTTGCCAAATCAGTTTTCTTAAATTGTGAAATTGGCCCACATATTATAAGAGAAGGTTGGCATGACTGGGATAAAATAGATAGCCATACAACAACTTTCTTTGCCGAAGGTAATAATACAGGTAGTGGCAGCAATCTTACCTATAGACCAGATTGGATACATACGCTAACTACTGTTGATTTTACTTATTATAGCCGTGAAAAAGTGCTTCATGGCTTAGATCATTGGATCCCTTGGGAATAATCTTATTTAATTCCTCAAAATAAAAGTTCAATTTCTCAAAAATAAAAGGAGGTATCGTGAGACCATTCATGGCCTCACGATACCTCCTTTTAGTAAATCTTATCTTTTACAAACTCGAACTTAATTATATAGACATTTTGCATATATGCATTTTCACCAGTTTTTTCTTATCCATTTATATTATCTTGTCCATTGATTTTTTTAGTTTTATCTTTGTAATCTTTCAAATTATATATAGAGAAATTTAAACTTCTTAATATTCCTTTTCTTTTTTATATAAAATCTTATTTTTTTTCATTTCTCGCTCATGAATAAGCTGATTAAGTTGTACATCATAGGTAAGGTCTACTATAAGCCATTCATTTGTATTTTCATCATATATTTCATTCCAGCTATGATAGCCTATAGCATTTAAACTATATCCCGTCACAAGTTTAGTGGGCACCCCTGTACTTCTTAGCATCGCGCCATATAATGTTGAAAAATCATAGCAAATACCACTTTTAGTTTTTAATATACTATCCACTTCTGGAATATAGTTATAAGCTAACTTTTGAATTTTATCCTCATCATAATTAAAGTTAGATACAATATATGTATATATACTTATAGCTTTTTCCATATTGGTTTTCTTATCCCTTGTAAGTACCTTAGCCAGCTTAATTGCCTCATCTTCTTCATTCCAATTTACATTTTGAACAGCATTCAAATACACTATCTGCTCATTAATATCCCCTAATTGAAATGTCTTACTGGTCAGCTTTTTATATTTACTTTCAGTAGTATTTTCATATACACCTACAGTATACTGACCGCTACCCAACTGTAATGGAAAAGTCTCCACTCTTCCATCTGCTGTTAAATTATAGGTGTATTGTTTATCATTATTTTTTACAATAACTTTAATCTTTTTATCACTTTGATAACTAATCCTTACAATCCCCTGACTTACATACCTGATATCTATATGAGGTAATTCCTTTCCATAAGCCATCGTACACATAAGGAGCATTAGTATTACCATTATAAATATCGGCTTGTGTTTCATTTAATCTCCACACCCATTCTTTTAATTTAGACGCTTCGCATGCACTACCAATCGTTTTCCACTACCTTCGCATGTCGATAAAGTAAGTATTTTATCTTCCTTAGTAATGACTTGATTTGTTTGTACACTAGATAATGCTTTAACTTGCTTTGAAAACTTTTCAAATTCCCATACATTATCATATGCAATCTTACGATATTCAAAATCTGGATCTGTTACATAAACTGCAAAAATCTCATATATTAAAGTATCGTCATTTCTATTTACATAAATTATATTATTTTCAAGAATAAATGCTTCCTTCTTAAATTTTTTTAGTTCAGCAAACATACTTCCGTCTTTCATGTTATGCCCATAAAGAATCGTATTTTTGTCTTCAAAACTACTGCTATTTCTATAATCCATATAAATGCTGCCACCCTTGCTAGGCGTCTTATCAAAAGAATGACTAAGATAATAAGTATTATCATCTGCCTGTAAAATAGGATAATTAATATTAGTTCCAGAAACCTTTATCCACCCTATAATATCTTCATTAACACTTTTCATCTCCGATAATATCGATTTTCCCTCATCGACTTTAACATCACTTGCTAAATTGGCTCTAAGTATTTCATAACGCTGCTTTTGAGAAAAGCTACTTTTCAAATAAGCTCCTATGCTAAAAAAATCATACACTACAATTCCTATGCAAATTAGACTTATCCCTTTTTTAACAAAATATTTGATAATAAACTACCTACTTGTATCTTTCTTCTTATAAATTAAACTTAAGCCAAATAAGGCTGCTACAAGCGTTATGATTTGCCAAAATAGTCCCCTATCACCTGTCTGTGGGTTGTCTGTTTTTTCTGTTACCTTATCAGACTTATTATTTTCTTCAGAACTACTTATTTCTCCACTATTATCTGTTAAGGATTCATCCACTCCAGGCGCATCTGTATTTTCCTGATGTTCTTCATCTATTTCATTGCCATTTGATGTGTCACCAGGTATTTCCGGATTAATAGGTCCACTAGGTACTTCTTCATCTGGAATCTCTATTTCATCATCTGGCATTTCAGGTGTTGTTATACTGTCATCTATATCTGTACCCGTTCCTGGCAATGTTTCATCTGGTATCTCTATTTCATCCTCATCATCACTAGGTATTTCTGGTATCCCCGGATTAATAGGTCCCGCTGGTAAATCCTCATCCGGAATCTCTACCTCATCTTCTGGAGTTTCTGAATCTTCCCCTGGTATACTTGGCTTATCCGGTTCTTCTGTTCCTTCCCCTGGTATACTTGGCTTATCCGGTTCTTCTGTTCCTTCCCCTGGTACACTTGGCTTATCCGGTTCTTCTGTTCCTTC
>NZ_CEVXFV010000089.1:0-8139 GCF_982396655.1 Cellulosilyticum sp.
AAGTAATTATATATAAAATATACCTTTTTATTATACTTTTTTACTATATTTTAGTAATCTGAGGTGAGTAAAAGAAATAAATGATAAAATTGACATGTATATTTAAAAGAAATAAAATTTATAGAGGTAATAGGCTTTTTATTTTTGGTATTTTAGGTTAAAATAAAGTTTAAATAAGCAGTTGAAAGGATACAGCAATGAACACTAATGAAACAGTAAGAGTACTTAAAGCATTTTATTTTGGTGGCGAAAGCATGGCACAAATCTCAAAACGTACAGGAGTTTCTCGTGATGAAGTAAGAGAAATATTACGTGGCGCACGTGAATGCGGTCTTATTAAATATGTAACAAAAGATTATAATGAAACTTTTGCACATACAGAAAAGAAAAAGTTAGGCGAGTACCTAAGAGCTAAAGGCATGATTAAATAAATCGTAAAATAAGGGGATTAATTTACTAATTTTTGGTAAATTAATCCCCTTATTTTTATGGATATTATTTTAATGCCATTGTAGAAAAAATATGATAGATGTATTAATATGAATATATAATGAAATTTCAAATAGGGGGTAATATTTTGATGTTAAAGAATAAAATAAAGAAACACCATTTGGTGGCAGCTACAATAGTAGGGAGTATATTGGTGAGTTATGCCTTTCCAGCTATGGCGCAAGAAGTAGCTTGGCACGATTGGTCTACAGCAACATTAATACAGGGAGAGAAGTATGGCATTTATCCACTGGCATGGTATGATGATATGCAAGCTAAAATGGATTCACAGGATCTTGAAACGTTTTGCAATGCAATTGGTAAAAAGTTAGAAGCTATTTCAGGTATATCTCTTAAGAAAGATGCTACAGCTTTAGCATATAGAGAATCTAGCCAGGTTACAAGAGGAGAAGTTTTAGAGGGGATTTATGCAGTACTGAATCAGTATACGTATCCAGCAGTTGTTGATTTAGGTAACGATGCAATAATTTATATGCAAGAAAAAGAAATTGTTAAAGGAACAGGAAAAGACCTTAATTTAGATAAAACATGTACTTTAGAGGAAGCTGCTGTTTTTGGTACACGTATTGTAAAAGCTTTTTATGAAGACTTAAATGCAGGTTCAAAAGGGTTGTTATGGAAGGTACAAAAGGACGATAATATAGTATATATGTTAGGGTCTGTGCACCTAGCCAATTATAGTATTTATCCTTTTAACGAGAGTATATTAGATGCATATGCATCAGCAGATGTTTTAGGGGTAGAATTAAACTTTTATAGCCAAGAAGGCATTGCAGATTATAATCAACTTGCCGTTTATTCAGATGGAACGACATTAAAAGATCACATTTCACCAGATTTATACGAGGAAGTTATAGAAGCTGCCCAAAAGCTTGGAATGGCAGAGTCAGATATTTCTCTTTATAAACCATGGTGTATGGCAAATACATTTTCTTCAGCAGCAATGTCAGGTTCTAGCTCAGTAGAAGAAAAACAAGTTGCAGCGCTTCTGGGCATTGATAATTATTTTATGACAGATGCACTTGTAAATGATGTACCGATTTATGAATTAGAAGGTTATGCTTATCAAGCTGGATTGCTTGATGGCTTTTCACCAGAATTACAAGAATACTATTTATCTAATACAGTAGATATGATTTTAGATAAGGATTTAGGTGATGAAAGTGAAGAGATCCTTGCAAATTGGCTAGAGTACTGGGAAAAAGGTGACCTAGAAGATTTTGAAAAAACATTTACTAAAAAAACAACCCAAGAAGGTGTGAGTGAAAAAGAAAAGGCACTTTTAGATGAATATAATAATAAACTTTGGACAGTAAGAGATGCTGAAATGACAGATAAAATCGAGAGCCTTTTAAATGGTGAAAAGGGTAAGACATATTTTGTTGTAGTAGGTTCAGGGCATTATATTGGTGAAGATGGTGTCATTCAAAATCTTAAAAATAAAGGCTATACAGTAGAACAAGTTAAATAAAATCTTTAAGCAAAGAGCTGATATGAGATTGATAGGCGCCTTTCTAGGTAGACAAGCAAAATGACAAAAACTTGTTACTTAGAAAGGCACATATCAGAAGCATACGGCCCTTTAAATATTATCTTTATTTCTTAATAATTATAAGTATAGATTTTGCATCCTTGTCTTTTAGTGTATAATGACTATGGACAAATTTAAATGAACATAAACAAGTATAGAGGTAAAATCTATATGAGGCTAAAAAATATAAAAAGAAAATAGTGAGGAATATGTTAAAAAAGCAAATAGAAGAATTTTGTAGTACATTAGGATTAGACTGTGTAGGATTTATGCCTTGTAGAAAATTTACAGAACTACAGGGGGTTTATGAATCACGACAAAACCTAGGTTTACAAAACGAATTTGAAGAAAAAGAGATTGAAAAGCGAATTAACCCATATCTTTATATGCCAGAAGGAAAAACAATCTTATCTATAGCCTTTCCTTATTATCATAAAGATGATAATTGTGAAGATGGAAGTGAAGCCGTTAATAATGGTTTTTCAATCTATACCCAAAGGCCAGATTATCATAGAGTAGTTAAAAAATATTTACAGCAAATAAGTGATTATATAATGTCATTAGGTGGTAAGACAATGAGTTTTGTAGATAGTAATGCCTTGCCGGAAAGGTATATTGCCTATTTAGCGGGTGTAGGCTTTATTGGGCGAAATAATATGCTCATTACTAAGAAGTACGGTTCCTATGTATTTTTAGGCGAGATTATTACTGATTTAGAGATTGAATGTAAAGAAAAACGCATAGGAGAGAAAATTAGTCAATATGTGGAATGCGGTGATTGTACATCTTGCATCAGTGAATGTCCGACAAAGTCCATTAATAAGGCACATTGTAACCCAAACATCTGTTTATCGTATATTACGCAGAAAAAGGATATCACAAATCAGGAAATGCACCTGCTAAAGGGGAATATATTTGGCTGTGACTTTTGTCAGTTAAAATGTCCGTATAATGAAAATGTGGTCACAAGTGTACTGGATGATTTTGCAACACTTGCTTATATGCGAGAAGAAGTAGAAGTATATGCGCATATGGATAATAAATATTTCAAAGAAAAAATTAGCAGTACTTCATGTGGTTGGCGAGGTAAAAATGTGATTCGACGTAATGCCATTATACATCTGGCACACAATGGGCAGGTGATAGATGAATTTAAAGGAGAATCACCATATATCAATACCTATATAGATCGCTTAAATAGTAATAAAAAATAGGTATATAAACAAGAAAAGTGGCAATGATAAAAGAAAGCACTTTAGAAGTAAGGTTGTAGAAGGTAATGAAAAAATGTATGTACTGTCATGCACCTATAGTAGTAGACAAAAGTTATCATCATAAAGTTGGATACTTCTGCTGTGAGGCACATTTTGATGCTTATTGCAAAAACTTATCTAACGAAGAACTTGCTTACTTGATGCATAGCATTTGTCCTTGTAGTGATGAAGGTGAATGAAGATTAAAGAAAAGAACGATAGGTCTACCATTACACGCACAAAAAATATAAAAAAATAAAATTTTACTTGTGTATTGGAAGAAAAAACAATATAATAAAGAAAATGAGAGATAATATATTGCAAATAGGCGTTTGACAAAAGCTACGATTTATAAATTTCTTTAGAGAGCCGATGGTTGGTGCAAATCGGTGAAAGGTTAAATCTTTCCACTTTTGGAGCTGTCGGTGATGAATCGAAAGGTTGGTAGCCTTTATCCTACTAATGAAGTGGTTAGTTCATATGGACTTGCCAAGGTTTAATGTCCCTATTTTTAGGAAGATTAAGCTGTAGGACGTCTAACTAGCAATTTGGGTGGCAACACGGAGTTCCTTCGTCCCATAAGTATATGATTATTTGTATACTTATGAGGCGAAGGAACTTTTTTTGTAAGTAGGAAAGTTATAGCCATAGTCATAAAAGTTAGCATATATTATTTCATAGTTAAAATATCAGGAGGCAGATTATGTTAGATTTAAAATTCGTAAGAGAAAATCCAGAAATCGTAAAACAAAATATTAAAAACAAATTCCAAGATAGAAAACTTCCATTAGTTGATGAAGTAATTGCTTTAGATGAAGAACACAGAAAAATTAAACAAGAAGCTGAAGCCTTAAGAGCTGATAGAAATAGAATATCTAAACAAATTGGTGCACTTATGGCGCAAGGCAAAAAAGAAGAAGCTGAAGAAGTTAAAAAACAAGTAACAGCTGAATCAGAACGTCTTGAAGCACTTTCAACACAAGAATCAGAGCTTGAAGAAAAAATCAAAAAAATTATGATGACAATTCCAAATATCATCGATCCAAGTGTACCAATTGGTAAAGATGATAGCGAAAATGTAGAGGTTCAAAAATATGGTGAGCCAGTTGTTCCTGAATTTGAAATTCCATATCATGCAGAAATCATGGAAAAATTTAATGGCTTAGACCTTGATAGTGCTAGAAAAGTAGCTGGTAACGGCTTCTACTACTTAATGGGAGAGATTGCAAGACTTCACTCTGCAGTTATTTCTTACGCAAGAGATTTCATGATTGATAGAGGTTTCACATACTGTATTCCTCCTTACATGATTCGTAGCAATGTAGTTACTGGCGTTATGAGTTTTGATGAAATGGAAGCTATGATGTACAAAATTGAAGGAGAAGATTTATATCTTATCGGTACAAGTGAACACTCAATGATTGGTAAATTCATTGATACTATTCTTCCAGAAGCATCACTTCCACAAACACTTACAAGTTACTCACCATGCTTCAGAAAAGAAAAAGGTGCTCACGGTATTGAAGAAAGAGGTGTTTACCGTATTCACCAATTCGAAAAACAAGAGATGATTGTTGTATGTAAACCAGAAGAAAGCCCAATGTGGTTTGATAAATTATGGCAAAACACAGTAGATTTATTCCGTTCATTAGATATTCCAGTAAGAACACTTGAATGTTGTTCAGGTGACCTTGCTGATCTAAAAGTAAAATCTATTGACGTAGAAGCTTGGTCTCCAAGACAAAAGAAATACTTTGAAGTTGGTAGCTGTTCTAATTTAGGTGATGCACAAGCACGTCGCCTTAAAATTCGTGTAAATGGTGAAGAGGGCAAATACTTTGCACATACATTAAATAACACAGTAGTAGCACCACCAAGAATGCTTATTGCTTTCCTTGAAAATAACTTAAATGCAGATGGTTCAGTAAATATTCCAGTTGCACTTAGACCATATATGGGTGGTAAAGAAGTTATTGTACCTCAAGCAAAATAATCAATAACCTTTTATAAAGTTAAATATAAGTTTTAGTGCCGTTCACTCAGTAGCAGTGAATGGCATTTTTTTTGAGTTTAAAAGTCTAACTCTCCTGGCGTTGAAAGATGGGATGAAAAATTTACTTAATTAAAGGAGCATTGAATGCCTTGTGCATCAATATGAATGTGTATAATTGTATACAATCATTTGATTGAATTGTAAAACAAAGTATTGCAATTAACATAATAATTAGTATATACTTAAGTCAAGTAGGAACAGCTCAATCAAGACTTAGAGGAGGAAACAAATGAAAAACGTAGATAAAGTGTGGATTATAGGCGCCAATGGACAGATTGGAAGAACACTGAATAAATTATTAGACAGACGTGAGGTAGAAGTTTTAAATACAGATGTAGAAGAAGTAGATATTACACTTATAGAAGAAGTTGCTAAATTTGCAGATATGAATCGTCCGGATGTCATTATTAACTGTGCAGCGTTGACTTCTGTAGAAGCTTGTGAGAATGACTTAGAAAAAGCATATAAAATCAATGCAGTAGGTGCAAGGAATGTAAGTATTGCAACAAGACGTATTGGTGCAAAGCTTATACATTTGTCTACAGATGATGTATTTGATGGAAAGAGTACAAAACCTTACGGTGAATTTGATATACCTACACCAAGTCTTATTTATGGCAAATCAAAGTTAGCAGGTGAACAGTTTGTAAAAGATTTTGCACAACGTTATTTTATTATCCGTAGTACCTGGGTTTATGGTGAAGGTGAAAATTTCATTAAAGATTTATTGAAGCTAGCAGAGCAAAAGAAAACAATACATATTTCAAATGAAGCATTTGGCAGTCCTACAAGTGCTAAAGCATTAGCACAATTTATAATAGGATTAATGGAAAGTAATGAATATGGTATCTATCATGCAACTTGTGAAGGTACTTGTAGCCGTGATGAATTTGCTAGAGAGATAATACGTTTAGCAGGACTAGATATCACTATTAAAGGTGTAAGCAATATAGAAGATGAGGTAGCTGTCAAAAGACCAGCATATACTATTTTAGATAATCTGATGTTACGTCTTTTAGAAAATACTGAGATGCCACATTGGAAAGTGGCTTTAGCAGAATATATGAATCGATAAGGAGAGTTATATGGAAAAAACAAATAAGAAAAAATTAGGACTTACTACGGTTATTTTTATTGCATTACTATTAGGAGCTGTTGTGGGACTCGTTCTACACTATCTAGTGCCAGAAGGTTATGTAAGAGACACTGTAATCATAAATGGTATTTTTTATGTGTTAGGAAATGGCTTTTTACGTGGTATGCGTATGCTTGTTGTACCTTTAGTATTTTGTTCATTAGTATGTGGTGCTATGTCTATTGGTGATACAAAGAAGCTTGGTAAGGTAGGCGTGAAAATATTAGTATTTTATTTAATTACCACAGCGTTAGCTATATCAGTTGCATTAGGAATTGGAAATCTTATTAATCCAGGTTTAAACTTAGATATGAGTGCGGTAACTATAGCAGAAACAACTGTAGCAGAGAGTAAACCTTTTGCAGACGTTATTTTAGACATTATTCCAGTTAATCCAATTGAAGCTTTAGCACAAGGTAATATGTTACAAGTTATTTTCTTTGCTCTTATTGTCGGGATTATTTTAGCAAAACAAGGAGAACGTGCAAGTACAGTTTCTAACTTCATTAGTCAAGGAAATAATATTATGATGGATATGACAATGATGGTAATGAAAGTAGCACCAATAGGTGTATTTTGCCTTATTGCTAAAACATTTGCAGCTATTGGATTTGATGGTTTCGCTCCGATGCTTAAGTATATGGGTTCAGTGCTTCTAGCACTAGCTATTCAGTGTTTTGTAGTTTATATGCTGATGTTAAAAGGATTTACAGGATTTAGTCCAGTGAAGTTTATTAAGAAATTTGTACCAGTAATGGGATTTGCATTTTCAACAGCTACTTCAAATGCAACAATTCCACTTTCTATTGAAACATTACATAAGAAAATGGGCGTTTCTAAGAAAATTTCTTCATTTACTATTCCACTAGGTGCTACGATTAATATGGATGGGACTTCTATTATGCAAGGGGTAGCTGTTGTATTCGTTGCACAGGCTTTTAATATTCAGTTAACACCAGCAGATTATTTAACAGTTATTGCAACAGCTACAATTGCTTCAATTGGTACAGCAGGTGTACCAGGCGTTGGGCTTATTACGTTATCTATGGTATTTGCTTCTGTAGGCTTACCAGTAGAAGGTATTGGTATTATCATGGGCATTGACAGACTCTTAGATATGGCACGTACAGCTGTTAATATTACAGGAGATGCAGTATGTACAACGATTGTAGCACATCAAGATAAGATGGTTGACCAAACTGTTTTCAATACACCTGAAGGTGAACTAGAACTAGAAATGTAATTGACAGATGGGTTAAGAGAGAGTAAAACAGACTAGAATGAGGCATACTATATATTACTATATATTATAGACAAATAAGGGGATGCCAATATGAAAGTAAAAATGGTCTGTAACTTAGATGGTGAAACAAAGGAAGCTGAACTCCCTATGGATGAAGAGGCACTATTGAAGTTTAGAGCTACAGTACTTGATCGGGATAGCAAAGGTTATATTTCAGGTGCTGAAGTAAAATGCTATGATGAAACAGGAAATGAAGTGGAGAATATTTTTGAGCTTAATAGAAGTCTACAATCCTAATAGCTTAAAAAACTTGAAACCATCGTATATAAGGGACTTACTTACGGGTAAGTCCCTTTTTGTAGTGTGCCCAGCATGGGCGTAGTCTAACGGGTGAAAGTCCCGAGTGTGGGTTGA
>NZ_CEVXFV010000090.1:0-7761 GCF_982396655.1 Cellulosilyticum sp.
GTAGTTAATGAATCGACTGGTTTATATGATTACTATTTTGTTTTCAAAGTTCATTTGTTTGTAACGACTCAAGTAATTGTGTCGTTGTTAGCAGCATGTCCGCCACTGACTTGATTAATAATACACTATGAATACCTATACGTCAACAGGTTTTTTCAACTTTTTTAGGTTATTTTTGATGTTATTTTTTACTCACATGTTATCAACCGAGATTTCCACATTTTGTGTATAAATCACCTGTTTTTTATCCACTTTTCCACCGTTTTACTAGTATCACCTTTGAAGTATTTATTCATGGCATCTAAGATAGAAGAAAAGTAATTACTTTTTCCTCTATGTTAATTAGTTTTTCTCTTATTTCTTATTTTATGCATATATAATCTACTCTTTTTTAGGATCGCACCAATCATTTTATAATAACACTGCAAAAAAACTCCAAATAAGAGCATAATCATAATAGTCCCTACTCCAATAGGTCCTTTTACTATACAAGCTCCTATTACAAATCCTGCTTCTATTAATCCTCTACTTACGCCCATTGATAAATGGAACCTTTCTTTTATAGATAGCATTAAATAATCTACACAACTTGTTGAGAGGTTTGAATGTATATATATAGCAGATCCTAATGGCGCTATAAGAATTCCTGCTAAAAATACCATACCCTGAACAAATTCTTTCTTTGGCACTTGCAATCTATTAAATAGTATAATTCCCCAAACATCATATAATAGTCCTAAGAATAAAGAGGTAACAATGGCCTTCCATCCTATTTTACTCTTTCGAAGAAATGTTCCTATTAGTACCAATATAACACTTACAATGTCAATCCATAATCCTAATGTCCCTCCTAGCAATTTAAATAGCCCCATAACGAATGCATCAATCCCACCTGTTCCAATGTTTGCTAATAGCAATAATCTTCCACCAAATGTAAGTATACTTAGACCAATAACAAATAAAAACCACTCTTTTTTTATACGTACCTTCATGTAATAACTCCACTTCTTTTTATTTATCTCTTTTAGTGTGGAATTTAAAATTAATTCTATTCATATTTACTTCTCTTCTTAGGAGTATCCTCATTACACCTCCCTATACATTATATATAAATAATAAGACTACCTATATGTGCTTACTAACTTATCACTTATAGATAGTCTTGATTATATTGCTTTATATGTATACATTAAAATTACTAACTCTTAATTTACTTTTATAATATTACTACTATCCCCTTTATTTTAGATACATGATATTGGCTAAGTTATATGCTGCTTCCTCTATTTTTGAAGCATTGTCTCCCTCAAGTTTTGTAGCTATTGTAATCATACAATTTCTATTGGGTACATAAATCTGAAGTTGAACTGTATTTTGTTGCGCTATATATGCTTCCATCCCCCCTGCTGCATCCACTTCTTCTTGTGTTACAGAGCCGGTTGTTATAGCATTCTTAACCATTTGCTCAGTTATCTTAATTTCGCATTTCATATATCCAATCTTTACTGCGTCTAACTCTTTTCCTCCAGCATCTAACACATATACACCTGTTGATTCACTTTGTTCATTATAAGCCTTTTTATGATCTGCCATATAAGAATCCATGTCGATAGTATCTGCCCCTTCTAAAGCTTGCTCTGTTATAACTATTTCTCCATTTATTTTATCATTACTAATAACATTATAAGCTTCTACACTGGCATCTACTTTAGTACTTCCGCCTTTTTTCCAACCTTCAGGAATTTTAGTACGATAACTATCTCCTTCTAAATCCTCTAGTTTTGCATATTTTTCTGATTCAATAGGCAACTTATCACCTTCTGAATCTGCTGTTGTTTTCTCTTCTGTAGTAGTTTGTGTAGGCGTTACTTCTTCCTTGCTTTCTGCTTCTTGGCTTGCCTCAGGTTTTTCTTCTGTCTCCGCTTCTTTTGGTGATTCAGATGGTGCTACTGATTCAGATGATATTGGCGTTGTTTCTGTACTTGTTTCCTTTGTCTTACCACATCCACTTAATGCTACCATGCTAATTATTAATGTCCCTACTAAAAGCTTTTTCGATAATTTCATTTTATCTCTCCCTTAAAGTTTATTTCCCCTTTAAGACAATTATAAAATATCAAAATCATTTGTCAATTTATATACGTAAAAAGTCTTTTCCTATGTGTTAATCGTACTAAAAGAGTAAACAACAAAAGAGGTCATTCATTATGAATGACCTCTTTATATGTAACGCAGAGACTGGGATTCGAACCCAGGGAAGTGTTACCTTCGCCGGTTTTCAAGACCGGTGCCTTAAACCAACTCGACCATCTCTGCTTATTCAATTATAATTAGCTTAGCTAATTAACAGGGCTACAAGGATTCGAACCTTGGAATGCAGGAATCAAAATCCTGTGCCTTACCGCTTGGCGATAACCCTACATTACAAGTTATGATTTTCATAACAGGGTGGGTAATGGGGCTCGAACCCACGACACCTGGAACCACAATCCAGTGCTACTACCAACTGAGCTATACCCACCATAAATTTGGCAACCACTTACTTTCCCAGGCCGTCTCCAGCCAAGTATCATCAGCCGCTTAAGTCTTAACCGACGTGTTCGGGATGGGAACGGGTGTTTCCCTTAAGCGCATCATCACCAAAAATATTTCCTTCAGTTCTCCTGAAGACTTTTATAATATTACACTATACCCATACATATGTCAACTACTTTTTATTATTTTTTTTATTTCTATGTTGTAATATTACTTATTCTCCTTGATACACTGGAGTTTATTACTTCTTATTGACCCTTTCCTCTATACAGTAGCACTAATATTGTAAAAATAATTTATACGCATACAGTATTGTAAAAGCGATTTGTTCTATCGCATTAATTATTATTATATTTTATGGCTGTTTTAATACCTAATATAAAATGGAAAAACATGTTATAAGCCTTGCTTATCTTTTTTCTCCCCCCAATATAATCGTTACTAGATATACGCATTACTTTTTTATAATACGAAAAAGGCGATTAGATATTAATCTAATCGCCTTTTAAAAAGAGCGCGAGACGGGACTCGAACCCGCGACCCTCTCCTTGGCAAGGAGATGCTCTACCAACTGAGCCACTCGCGCATTTTTGCTTCACTGTTTCAGCGCCGCTTGATGTATATAATATAACTTATATACTTACATATGTCAATACTTTCATTCATATTTTTTTGCCAAGTGGTCTATATTTTATTTTTAGCTATACTCATATAATTTTCTTTACATGAGTTTATATACTCTCTAATGATTTATTCATCATGATTGTCATTTCATCTAACTTAAATCCACATTTTTCATAAAATCCTTTTGTAGATTCATCATGTAATGTTAGTAAAAATACCTTCTTAACATGCTGCTCTTTTAATTTAGCAAGCATTCTACTTAAAAGTTCTTTTCCTAATCCTTGTCCTTGTCTTGTACTGTCCACACAAAACTCTAGAATTTGAAAATATATGCCATCATAATATTGTTCCTTACGTCCTAATATCATGCCAACTACTTTTTCATCCTCATATTTTGCTAAACCATAAAAGCCTGGTGTATTTATAAAATCCAGCAATCTTTTACTAGCAGTTTCCATACGCCACTTATCCTTCCATGGTGGTGCATTAAATGCCTCAATAAATAATTCACTTAAGTCTTTTAGCATCTCTTGAGAGATTTCTTTAGTCATTATCTTTTTTCCTTTCCACTACTTTGTATGTACTTATTCACCTGCATATGTAGGAAAATCAAATATAAGATTTGCATCTGTATATTTACTATATATACCTTGTATCATTTTAGCTTGTTTAATCGCCCATGCCACATCTGTAGCATATTGATGAGTTCCTGGTTTGTCTGGATTCCATCTCATCTTATATAATGTATTTTGTCTATTCCCTTGTCTGTTAATATAGCTCTCAGAAATCCATTTAGCACCTTCTACAATAGCTGCTTCTGGAGTCGTCCATCCCATTTTATACGCATACTCTGCACCCTTTTGAACTGGATTGCTATCTACAGCGCCTATTCCATACATATTATAAACAACTGTTCCATTATATACACATCCTGTTGCTAACTTGCTTGTCCCATTACCAGTTTCTAAATTAGCATGTGCCATTAAATAAATTTCATTAACATTATACTTATTAGCTGCAATAACGAAATACTCTCCCTTATCAGCTAAAATGCCTTTTCCCTTAAGATAATTGTTAGCCTCTTCTTTTGTAAGTCCTGCTGGCGAAGATAGATCTAAAAATTGATATTTATTAGCCTCATAATTTTCACCTCCAGGTGTTACATATTTTTTGACCTCTTCAAAGGTAGCATTTACCCAACCATCTCCTCTATTAATTCTTGGATAACTAGCCACCTGTGTATGTAGCATTTGACTCAAGGTCATTGTATACTTACTGATTTCTGTAACCGTTCTTCCATTCTTCATTTGGCTTAATTTCTCTTCTGCCATATCTTGTGTCTCAGCTATAATCTTCTGAATCTCATCTTCATCAACTTGTGACTGTGTGGCGGCTACATTTTGCATATTAGCTGTTTTAAATAATTGATAATTTCTATCCATTATATATGTACTACCACTTTTAAGTGGAATCGTTAAATAGTTTGTACTCAAACTTGATTTGCTTATATCCTGCTTATCTTGTATCACATATGTATTATCTATATTCATCTTTAGTCCCCCTTTACCCTCTATATTAAATATAATATAGTTTGCTCAGTATTTCTATTATATTTTTACAGAAATATCCATTTAGAGGTATTCTATATAAACTCTGCTCATTTTTAAATTCATTTCTTATTTTAGCATATAAAAAAATAAAAAACTGCCCCATTAATCCAAATAATTAATGTAGCAGTTTCTTATTTATGTTCTTATTCATTTGCTATTTTTAAATTAGTTAGTAGCTGTTGATTCAGCTGGAGCTTCTGTTGTTGCTGCATCACTTGTTGTAGCTGCATCATCTGTTGTAGCCCCATCTGTTGTAGCACCGTCTGTTGTTGTTGTATCTGTTGCTGCTGGAGATTCTGTTGTTGCATCGCCTGCTGCACTTGAACCGCAACCTACTGCTAAAGCACTTAAGCATACACATAAAATAGCAATTAATTTCTTTGTTTGTTTCACAATAATCAACTCCCTAAAGTTAATATTCTTAAATCGTTTATGAGTATAGTCCAAAGTTTTTTATTTGTCAAACTTGTATTTATATATTAAAAATTATTTTTATTGTGATTATAATTAATTAAATCAGCTACTTTCGTTTTTAATTAGCACAAATTTTTATCTATTTTTTTCCAATTTAATTTTTATATGCCTTTTATATAGTTATAATAATCTTTTGTTCTAGGATTTTAGGTATAATTCATAATTTTTTAACAACAATTTAACTTTCCTATTCTTGCTTTTTAATTTTAGCTTAACATAAAAAAATTTTCTTCTAATTCTTATATAAAAAAAACCTCGAGAACATCATAATCTCAAGGTTTTCAATATATATTATTTACTTTGTACTACTTAAATCATAAACATATTCTGTTAGGTTTGTTCCCACTTCACTACCCACTGTAATTGCTGGATAATTTTCTAAGAGAGTAGCTGCTTTACTATTAGATACAAATGTTACTTTTGTTCCTTCAGCTAAAGTTTTTAACTTCCAGTTATTATCTGCCACTGGTGTAAATGTTCCCTGATTTGCAATATAATCTGCAACAATTTGTCTATTCTCATCTACCGATGTGTAAATTAATTCTTCACCTGTTGGGAAGATTGGGAAGTTCCCACCACCACCAGCTCTGTAGTTATTTGATACCACTAAGAATTCTTGTGTTTCATTAATTGGTTGACCTTGGAATTGTAAGTTTACAATTCTTTCAGATGCTTCATTAGCTATATTACCATCTGCATCATATTTTGCTGGCTTTGTAATATCTACTTCATATGTTACCCCATCAATTGTATCAAAGTTGAATGAAGGGAAATCATTACTTAATAATGTTTGTCCTTCTTTACCTTCTTCTATTTGATTAAACATACCTGCTGTCATCTCTAACCATTCTTTAATATCTTTTCCTGTTAATTTTAAGATACTTAATGTATTTGGATATTTATATAAGTTAGATACATCCTTAATTGCAATACTTCCTGCTTCAATATCTACATAATCTGCTGGATTTGTTTCTCCTTTTGAAAGACCTGCTTTAAATGGTGCTGCGGCAGATAAGATTGGTAATTCTTTATATGCTGCAAGTTCCGGTGCTGTTTTTACTAATTCAGTTACATAAGCGATTTGTGCATCTGATACTACTTGAACTGAAGCATCATCTCCTACTAATGAGAAGAAACTTGTAAGTGGTGTTGTGATTTCTCCAACTGGTGCACTTACATATTCAATAACTTGCTCATGGTAAGGTTGTAATAATTCTTCAATTTCTGGATCGTTTTCTACACCTTCCGCACTTACATTTTCTGCTTTTCCATCTACTATCGTAAATTTACCATTTTCGTCTTTTGTAAGTTTAAGTGACACAACGCCAAGTCCTTCGCCATATTTTGCTGGTTGCACTGTTAATGTCCCATTAATTGTCCCTTTTTCTACATCTACATCCTCAAATGCACCTTCATAACTTTGACTTGGGAATACTTCATGTGAATGTCCACCAACTACAACATCTAATCCTTCGATTTTTGTTAATGCTGCTGCCACATTTTCTGCACCTTCAACATAATTTTCATCACCGTATCCTGTATGAGCTAAGGCAACAACAATATCTGCACCTTCTTCTCTAAGTTTTGCTACATATGTTTCTGTTGCTTCTTTCATATCTTGTACTGTTACTTTACCTTCTAAGTGAAGTTTATCCCAGTTTAAGATTTGTTCTGGTACAACATTAAGTACCCCTACCTTAATATCACTTTCATTTCCATCTGCATCTACCACTTTTTTATCTAAAATGATATACGGATTAAATTCATGTTCATTTGTAGCTGCATTAAATACATTTGTATTGATTACTGGGATTGTTGTATCCTCAATAATTTGATGTAAATAATCTAATCCATAGTTAAACTCATGATTTCCAAGTCCTAAAGCATCATATCCCATTGCTTCAAATGCTTCATAAATTGGATGAGTTGTTCCCGCTTCTACTGCATCAACTTTATTAAAGTAGTCTCCTAACGGATTTCCTTGAAGGAGATCTCCATTATCAAGTAAAACTAAATCATCTACTTCTGGTGTTTCTGCTTGGTAACCTTTAATTAAAGTTGCAAGCTTAACCATTCCATATTTATCAGAATCTGATGTTGTGTAGTAGTCATAGTTCATTAAATAATTATGTACGTCTGTTGTTGCTAAAATTTTAAGTTCCATTGTCCCTTCAGATGTCGCTACACTTGAAGTTTCTGTACCTGTTTTGCTACCACAACCTACTAAAGCAACACTTAATAATGTCATACAAGCTAAAAAATGTCTAAATTTCATATTTGTCTCTCCTCTGGAAATCTATATTAGTTGAGATTATATCATCATACTTGTCATAAGGCAAGTTGTTTTTTTCATGAATTTAAATAAATTCAATTTAAGTAAATTTAAATAAATAATTCCTTTCATATCAGACAGTGCTATTAAAATCATTTTTATTCTCTTCACTAATCGGCTTATTAAATTGCTATAACAAAAAAGACATCCTATCGGATGCCTTTACTCGTTCTTATACTCTGAAAA
>NZ_CEVXFV010000091.1:0-7641 GCF_982396655.1 Cellulosilyticum sp.
ATACATGTAGGTAAATAGGTTTCTCTCAATGATTTCACATGACTAAAAATCATGACTAACTAAACTTTATAAACGTAAAATCTATCGACAGTTTATATCTCACAAGATTCCATTAAAGCACCTCCTCCTAAAATTTCTGCATTTTATTACTAGTATTGCAGAAACTATTTTTATATATAACTATCCAAAAATGGAGGAATTAATAATGTTTGTACCGCAACGTGTTATTTTTGAAAAAGGTGCTCTGGACTATCCCTTAGGAACAAACTTGTATCATCTCTTTAAAGACCAAGGTAAAGTAGATATTATTGAAGCTGCTACCAATCGTATCAAAAGCAATATCCCTGGCGAAAATCTTTATGACCAATATCGTCATGGCAAACAAACTTTAGTTGTCGGTGTTAAAAAGAGTCTTAAATTTCAATCCTGTAAGCCTTCTGCCCATTATCAGCTTCCCTTAGTAAGCGGCTGTATGGGGCAATGTGAATATTGAGATAAGATATGCAAGTATTTTTTGAAGAAAATTGTAATTTAATTATTATCAAGGCTTAAGCATCCTTTTTAAATTTTCCTCATAATAAAAAGAAGATACTTATTTATATAACCATCTCCCCTTCATCATAAAGCCTCAAAAATCCCATCACTCCCCCTGTCATCTTATAATGTATTCTCATAACATCTGTAATTCTAAATCTACGTTCATTATCGCTACTACCTCTTACACTCTCATCTGAAATTGATTGATTACGCCTAGCTTGCTCACCTGTTAGTGTTAATCTTGTTACTATTTGTGTAATGATTTTCCTTCTACGCAATGATACCTCAGATAGGTCCTTAATAAAATCTTCTTTAAACGAATACTCATACAATATTTCTTTATTCCATTTTTTAGTTATATCTCTACTTTAAAAGAGATTTTTCATATTCCATTTTCCTTCGCCCATTTATATGACTTACAAAAAAATTTAACCTCTCACTTCCAAGAAAACATCACAAAGAAAACTCATTTTTCTAATATTTATACCCATAGTGAACATATGATTAATGCCTCAAATGCTACATATTATATTACTGAAGATAAGTCCACTAAGAAGAAAACTAGTTTTATATATAATACCTTTAATATTAAAACACCTGTCTATAGCATTAAGGAGTTCACAAAATCTCTAAATCTACTTTTTTAAATATAAATAGACCCACGATATAGCAACTTACTTCTTTCGTGGGTCATTTATATTTTCATTATTGCTAGCTATGCTTAGTTTAAATCGTAAATGCTTCATAAAAGGACGTGGTGTGTAAAATAACTATAAGTGGCATGCTATCCCAAAAGGGGGTTACCACATGAATATCAGTAAATTAGAAACCTGGAAAGAACATATTCAGTAGTGTAAATCTAGTGGTCTTACCGTTTCACAATGGTGTCACAATAATCAACTTAGCAAAGGACAGTATTACTACTGGCACAAATTAATCACTAAATCAGATAGTAAACCTGCAGTAGTACCCGTTTTTGCTGAGGTAGTTGTTAAAAATAAAGATTTGTCGCAGCCTACTCTTAAAGCTTGCTGTAAAAATGTTGAAATCACGCTTTCATCAGAAAATGATATTTCTCTTGCAGTAGAGTTTATTCATGTACTGCGAAACCGATGTTAGGAACATTCATAAAAGATACAGAGCACATTTATATTGCTTGTCAGGCCACTGATTTTAGAAAGCAAATTGATGAGCTAGTTGCACTTGTAACCATGCAGTTTAAACTGGACCCATTCTCTGAAAGCTGTGCTTTTATCTTTTGCAACAAGAGAAAGAATGCCATTAAGGTATTACGTTATGATAAAAATGGTTTTGTACTTGCGAGTAAAAAGCTACTAGAAGATCTAAAGTTCCAATGGCCTAGAACACCTGATGAAGTAAAAGAAGTGAGTGTTCAGCAGATTGAGTGGCTTTTGCAAGGCTTAGAAATAGAGTCTAAAAAAATGCATCATCCTGTTGAAATAAACCATACCAATAGTTGTTTCTAGTGCTACAAAAACTACCAATAAAAGGGAATAACTTAGATACCAAAATCTAACATTTATTTCTTTAAAGGAAGAGAGTTTTATGTCGAATGTTTCTAAGGAAATTTTAAGGCACTATGTTAATGAAAATCACTTTTCAAGTGCTTCAGATGTCCTTGAAGGCATCAAGGATTTATTTAAGGATGTCCTTCAAGAAGCACTTGAAGCTGAAATGGATACAGCTTTAGGATATGCTAAACATGATATTTCAGAAAAGCAGGTTACTAACAGCCGAAATGGTCATTCAAAAAAGACCAGCAAGACTGCAATGGGTGAGCTAGAACTAGATATTCCTAGGGATAGAAATGGTGAATTTGAACCACAGATTATCCCCAAATACCAGCGTACTTCCAATGATATTGAAGATAAGATATTAGGGCTATATGCTTCAGGCATGACTACTAGAGATATCACTGACCAGATCAAAACATTGTATAATGTTGAGATTAGTGCTGAACTAGTTTCAAATATCACAAACTGTATTTTGCCCTTAGTAACAGAATGGTAAAATCGTCCACTAGAATCAACGTATAGCTTTATGTTCTTAGATGCTATCCACTATAAAGTCAGGGAAGATAAACAGGTCATAGTCAAGGCTACATATGTTGCCCTTGGTGTCAATATGGATGGACAAAAAGAAGTACTGGGGATATGGATTGGAGCTAATGAGACCAGCAAATTCTGGCTAAGTGTACTGAATGACTTAAAAAATAGAGGTGCAAAAAATATCCTAATCTATTGTACTGACAGGCTTGCAGGCTTTAATGAAGCTATAGGAGCGACATTTCCTTTTGCTAAGATCCAGCGTTGCGTGATCCATCAGATCAGAGCGAGCATGAAGTATGTTTCATTTAAAGATAAAAAAAGTTTTGTTTCAGATCTTAAAGGAATCTATACAACTGTCAATGAAGAAGTTGCATTAGATGCACTTATAGGGATAAAAGAAAGATGGGGCAATAAATATTGCCTAATGCTATAAAGAGCTTGGAAGACAACTGGGATAACTTAACGACCTTCTTTAGTTTTTCGCCTAATATCAGAAAGATCATGTATACAACTAATGCAATAGAAAGCTTGAATAGTCAGTATAGAAAGGTCACTAAGACTAAGTTGATCTTCCCGAATGATGAAAGCCTTCTGAAGATGCTTTATCTTGCAACACAAAAGATTGCCGAGAGATGGAGTAGGATCTATCCAGAATGGGATATAGTCATTAACCAATTAAATATCATCTTTAGTGAACAACTTGCTTAGGAAAACCTTTGGGACGCTGTCCCCAACCCTTAGAGATTTAACGCTTTAAATTCTACCTGAATAAAAAAACGGATAGATAATCTGCCCGCTTCAGTATAGAAGTTTAATAACCGCTCAGGTTGCTCCTCAGCATTGCCCTATCCTGTTAATAAACGTGTATAATATTTCCATTATGTAGTAAAACTATACGCGTAGTTAAAAGACAAGCATGTCATCGATTGACATGTTATATCATTTATACCTAAGGATAAAAAATTTATCTAAGCTATTTAAGTGAAGACCTTAGAGAGAGAATACACAAAACTATTTACACGGCCTTGAAGCTACCTTTCCTCAGTTAGCTGACCAATTTCACATTAATAAAGTACTAGCAAATTCGCTTAGTGGTTTAAAAGCCAGACTTCAAACCAAAATCCTAGGTCATAACATTTCATGTTTCATAAATAAATGCCTTGGTAATGAAGCAAACGCACAAATTAAACATTTAATATTTGGATAAATAAACTACTATTTAATTATTAGATAGATATTATAAATTTTAGATTTACCATATTTATCCTTATTATAATTTGAAGTTAATTAGCACATGTCGTTAAAATATCATTATTTAATAACTGATTTGATAATCTTGATGACTTCTTCTTCAGATAAACATTTTGAACTAATTTCATAATATACATTCTCATAAACAAATTGTGCAATATACCAATCATATACTCCTGATGCCTTATGTGTTATCTCATCATATGCCCCATATTCTAAATTACTATGCCCTATCATAACATCACAGTTATTAATTTTACTCTTAATGTATGTATTTTGACCTTCAAAAATATGCTTATTCAAAAAGTTGATTTTTGAATAACTTATATCATAACCTCTTGGAACGGCTGTTTCATTTATTAGTTTTAGACTATTATCATCATAATAATCTGTATAAAATTGATTTACAATTCTATCCTCTACAATATCTCCCGTAGAATCTATACCAAAGAATCTATTTTCTGTATTATAATCACACGCTTTCAACCCGCCTACTACACTTATATTCTCAATTGAAATGCCTAAGTATTTATTAATATCCTCTAGCGTCATTTCCACTTTTGACGCCGTGAGTTCTTGACCTATTAACATTATTTCTGTAAGTTCATTTATACTAATGCAATCAGATGTATATCCATATTTAATTAATTTTTGTAGCACATCTAATATAGTGGCATCATCCATATTAGTATCATAAAATCTATAGCTAATACATAACTGATCATCATTAATATAATATTCTCCATTATTCTTAACTACTAGCATACCATTTACTTGTCCTTTATTTACTCCTTCAACTCTCATCTCACTATATGCTAAAGGATTAATAATTACCTCACATTTTACTTCTTCTTTTGTACCGATTTTTTCTATTAGCATTTGAAGAACTTTTATACTATTTACTTTATCGGTGCTCTCTTGTAAATTATTAATTCTATACTCATCACCTAAATTTTCATTTGTCAAATCTAGTAATCCTCCAAAACGTCTCTCTGCTCTGGTTACTGTCGTCTCTTCTAAAGGATATACTTGATTACCAATTACTATACTATTAGTTTCCGCATGATAAGCTCTATACTCTAATAATCTTTCTTCATCATAGTTTATATAATCAATATGTGCTTCTTTTGCCTTATTATAATTCCACGTAGAAAAATATATATTACTCAATGCCGTTTTATAATTTTCTTTTAATTCTTTTTTAATTTGATTTAATTCATCCTGTGTAAAGTCTTCTTGTCTATACTGATTCTCCTCAAAAAACCTATTCATTCCCCTTTCAATTATTTCATTAGAGAAACTAAGCTGCTCCTTATATTTTACAGGAACCTCTTCTTTTATTGCTTCATAAATAAATCTATATTCTAATGCCTCACGGTATGCCTCTACTGTACTATATGTCTCTAATATCTTATCATAAATATTTCCCATTTCCTTAGCTTCATCTATTAAATGATCTATATAATGCTTATCTACTTGTATATTATATACCTTGTCTTGTTGTAAAACGATTGTTTCTAATATTAATCCTTCTAATATTTCATGTACATCATATTTATAATTATCCTTTATTCTATCATAATCTTCACTTAAAATAACTTGACCATTTATCTTAAACAATGCATCTTCTATTATTATATTTGATTTTATTTCTGCATTAATAAGGATAATTACCAATATTCCTATGCAACATAATGGGAATCTATATTTTTTTTCATATATCCTGTCCTTCCTATAATTAAAGATAGGTAGCGTTCAATACATATATGATCGCTACCTATCTTTCTATTCTAATATTTTAGTACTTATTTTTAGAGGAACGCCATTGAGTTTCATGTGAAGTACATAATGTATCAATATCATCAGGTCCTCCCTGTTTCATAACACAAGTACCACTTCCTGTATGATCATATAAACCATATGTGTGTCCAGCTTCATGCTGACAAGTTTTTGCATTTTGACTGTATCCATCATTAAAGACACATGCATACGGTTTACCAATCGCCCCCATTCCAAGTGTCAGTTGACCGGAAGAATTCTGAAATAAAGTACCACAAAATGCCATCATTAAATCTGCTGTTTTATTTCCATTATATGTTAGGCCAAATTTTATGCGTGCATCCTCTACCATCTCTGTTGGATTACCTCCTGAAGATGTCCATATTGGTTGTGCAACAGAAGTAAAGTCAATTCCAAATTTTTTGTAAATATAGTCGTCCGCTCTTTCAACTACTTTATTAGCGGCATACTCATAATCGCTATATTGACTCCTATATCTTTGATCACAAGGAGATGTAACACTTACACTAATAGTTGCTGCTCTAGAAGTTACCGAGTCTTCCCAAACAGGTTCTCCTACATCATATGTACTTCTTGTACGTGCATTAATAGTACTTACACTGTACTCAATTGGAGCTTCTGCACAAGTAGGTATTGCCATACTCGTTGCTAGTATTAATCCTAGAGCGATTTTTGATAACTTTTTATTCATTTTCTACTTCCTTTCAATGTTTATTTTTTTAGAATACAATGTTTTTTAATATGTCAATATTTTATAAATTGTTCAACAATAATGCTTATGAATATATATTTTTTAAATCTAGGCTCTGTTAGACGAAAATTAGCTTATTAATTTAACAGTGTTATTTCAACTCTTGCATAGCTCCTTTGTGGAGTTTTTCAAATAGTTTATGATCTGCACTTGTATTTTCTGTTACTTCACCTTTTTTTATCATTTGAGCAACCTCTAGCTTCATGATGTCACTAACATTTTCATCAAACCCTAATCTATTTATCTCACGTTCCATAAATTTTAAAATATCTAATTTTGTTAATTCCATATTCTTCTCTCCTTGTTATGTAAAATCTAAAATTTACATCATTTCAACAAACTTAAACCTCCTAAACAAATTCTTAATTTTAGATTTCTTATACCTTTTAAAAACTATGTCTTAATATACCTTTGACATGCAAGAAATATAACTCATGTCTATCTATTAAATGTGACTTTACGTTCTCTAAAGTTAATAATACGTGTATCAGAGAAACTAGTTACTCCATAGATTAACCAATTTCTGTTCTTAGCCACTTCTTGGTCATCTTTGAAATATCCTAACGTCTTAAAGAAATAGAGATAATTAATGAGATATTTAGTTGAAATACCTTTAAATCTACGTATCCAATTTTTAAAACGACTATGCAACGAATTGACATGATTAATATGATAGATGCCATTCTTATAATGTCCTCGCATGATTCGCTTATGGTTTAGATTAAGATCCTTAGCAAACTGAATATATGATTTATGACTATCTGTGCATATAATTGCATCATCAGTGATATGCCCCCTAAATAGGCGTTCTAAGTCCTCGTGACTAATTCTACCTGTACATATAGGCTCTAAGATGATGTTTCCGTTTCTATCAATAGCATAAGCAATGCAGACTTGTTCAGAACTAATACCTCTTTTCTTAACTTCGCCACCTCTATGACGACTTGGGCGTGGCATAACAAAGCCACTTTTCTTATGAGTCCCTTTATATGACAAGGCAACGGAGGTTTCATCTAATTCAACGATACCTTCAACCGTTCCAGTACCAATATATGCTCTGATGCAATCAAGTAATTTATGACGCATATAGAAGGCTGTTTTAACACATCCCCCTATTATAGCCGCACTTTTGCGAATACTATAACTAGCAATCATGGTAAGCGTCATTTCAAGCACGCCTATAAAAAAGTGGCTCCGCCACGTTCAGCAACTTATAGCCTACTTATCACACTA
>NZ_CEVXFV010000092.1:0-7189 GCF_982396655.1 Cellulosilyticum sp.
GTATTAAGGAAATATTAATATTCTTTTATATATAAATTAAAAAACTATGTGATATATATGATTTTTTATGGTAAAATCATATAATGAGGTCTGTAATCAAATTAGATACACTAAGAGAGGTGAAGGAAGTGATCATTGATCCGAATGGCAAATTAAATAAAAAAGTGCTGAGAAATGCCTTGATTATATTTGTTGCCTTATGTGCTGTAGTTGGCATAGGGGCGTTTGCAATTAAAATGATTTACGATCGTATTGTAATAAAAGAAGATAAAAAGGCTCTTGCGAGTATACCAGTATATGATAGAAATGAAACTGAAGCAGAAGGAGACTTAAATCAAAATATTGCTATATTTGGTGTAGATAAAGATGGCTCGAGAACAGATGTTATCTTTGTAGTTAACTTTAATACGCAGACAGATGCAATTAAGGTCATTGCTGTCCCAAGGGATACAAAAGTTGCATGGACAGAGTATCAACAAAATAAGATGGCAGAGCTTGGAAAAGGCTATCATGAGTATAGTAAAATTACTGAAATGAGTGCATATGGCGGCCTTGATAATTTACGATATTTTACAGTGAATACTTTAGAAGATATTATGGGGATTCGCATTGACCATTATGTAGTCGTTAATATTGATGCCTTTCGTAAAATTGTAGATGCTGTAGGCGGTGTAGAAGTAGATGTCCCAAGACGTATGAAGTATACTGACAATTGGCAGGACTTACATATTGATTTACAGCCAGGGCTTCAAACTTTAAATGGTGAGCAAGCAGAGGGCCTTGTACGCTGGCGTCATAATGAGGATTATAGTGAGCAGTATGCTGAAGGAGATGTGGGGCGAATTGAAACCCAGCAACTTTTCTTAAAGGCACTTGCACATAAGGTTATTAATGAATCTACACCAGCAGATCTATTAAAAATGGCAACAGCCGTTTATAGTGACCTCAAGACAGATATTAAGCTTGGTGAAGTAAAAGATTATTTAAAATATGTTTCGCAGTTTAAAGCTGAAAATATCACATTTGCAACATTACCTGGTGAAGCTGTGCGACAAGATAAGTGGTACTATATTTTAGACCAAGCAGAGGTTGATGCCTTTATGCAAAAGATTATCTATAACCGTGATGTACCAATTATAAGAGAAGATGTTACAACTACGACAGGTAAAAGTGCTACTTCTGTAGAGGAATCTAATAGCTCAGATTGGACACCTAAACAAGAGGAAGAAATCTATCCAGAATATGAACAAGAAGATACAGATGATAGGGTGATAGAATTACCATTACCAGAGGAGTCACCAGTTGTTTCGGAAACACCAACAGAGGAGAATACCGAAACACCAGAAAAACCTGTACAAACACCAGAGATAGAAAATAATACGACTCCTGAAGGAAATGTAAATTCAGTACCAACGGAAGTTATACCACCTACAGAAACAGTTCCACCAGTAGAACAACCTATCGTACAACCTAGTACACCAGTAGTAGAACCTACAACACCAGTTATTGAATCACCGGCATCATCAAATACTTTTACAGATACAACAATTCAAACGACAGACGGTATTGAACAACCTATTAGTTAATTAATGCCATAAGATGATATTAAGAAAAAACGCTACGCACTTTATACATTTAAAGTGTGTAGCGTTTTTTTAGTTTAAAGCTATATACAGGCTATTCTTCTCTCAGTTTAATGATTGATGCAGCATAGCGCTTACGGGCATCATCCATTTGTGCATAGTGCTTTTTAGTAGTATTAACATCTTTATGACCTAAGACATCCGCTACAAGATAAATATCACCTGTTTCTTGATAAAGCTGAGTCCCATATGTTGCACGAAGCTTATGAGGGGTAATTTTCTTAAGATTTGTGACATGACTACTGTATTTTTTTACAAGGAGCTGGACGCTACGTACTGAAATACGTTTATTTTGCATGGATAAGAAGAGTGGATTGTCTAAATCCTTACAAGGTTTTGCCTTGCGTTCTATTATGTATGCTTTTAAGAGCTGTTCAACTTCCTGACCAAAGTATACAATGGTTTCGTTACCACCCTTGCGAGTGATTTTAAGCCCGTTATAATTAAAGTCTACATCATCTAAATTAAGTCCCACGCATTCAGAAACACGAATACCGGTGCCAAGTAATACGGCAATAAGTGCCAAATCGCGTTGCTTAGTAAACTCGTGATACATTTTTTGTTTATCAGTTAAGTGTTCTCCAGATTCCACCACATCTAAGAGTTTAGCGATTTCATCAATATCTAATTTAATGATAGGTTTTTCGTAAATTTTAGGCATATCGACAAGCGATGTAGGATTATAATGAATACGCTCTTGTTTATAAAAATAATGATACATTGTCTTTATAGATGCTAACTTTCTAGCCTTTCCATTTTGACCATTTTGATGTGATATAACATCTTCTTGGCTAGGTCCACTTTTAGCTTCATAATAAGACAAATATTCTAAGTACATCTCTAATTCTCGAGGCGCTACCTTTTCTAAATGCTCTAAAGTAATAGCTTTAATACTAGGAAGTTCTTTAAAGCGGTCAATATTTTCATATAGGTACTTTAGAAAAATACGAATATCATAAGCATAGGCCATACGGGTATTTGCACTTGTTTTGGGTTCAAGCCCTCTAAAAAAATCAAAAATAAAGCTGGGGAGTTCTTGTAAGAGCTCCCTTGTTTTAAGGGTTACATATTTTTGACGATCTTCTTGGTAGCTAGACATATTTTATGCCTCCTTGTTTTGCCAACCTTCAATCTGGCTGCGTTGCACAGCACCAAAGATATGGTCTTGCACACGTGGAATTTCTTTTTGAATTGCATAAATAAGTTGTTTTGTATCTTCTCTTTTTGTCTTACCATCTACAGGACAAGGACTTTTCACAACAGGTAAAGCTTCTCTTTTTACAAAACCACGGATATCACCTTCAGGGACATAAATAAGTGGTCTGATAATATGAAGATCTACTTGGTCCATATATGTTTTAGGTGCCATTGTATGAATGCGCCCTTCATAAAGTAAAGACATAAGTAGCGTTTCATTAATGTCATCCTTATTATGACCTAGAGCAATTTTAGTACACCCTAGCTTCTTTGCATAATCATATAATGCGCCTTTACGCATTTTAGAGCAGAGAGAGCAAGGATTAGATTCCTTACGAATATCAAAAATAATTTTACCTATTTGGGTATCTACAACTTCAAAAGGGACTTCTAACTTCTCAAAGAAATCATGTACCCCTGTTAAGTCAAAATTATCAAAGCCAAGTGATACTGTAATACCTACGATATCAAATTTCTTTGGATAAAAGCGCTGTAATTGACGAAGTGCTAAGGCTAAGATGAGACTATCTTTACCACCAGAAATGCCAATCGCAATACGATCGCCCTCTTGAATCATATCATAGTCTTGTACGGCACGTCGTACATAGCTTAATAAATGTTGCTCTTTCATTCGTTCCTCCTAAGCCAACACTTTAAAAGTATCTTATTAAAAATATCTTAATGTTAAATGTAATATTAATTCTATTTTATTATAGCATGATTCTTTAAAAGGACAAGGCAAGGAGCAGTGATTGGATAAAGAAACAGAACAAATGTTCGAATGTGTAAAAATAGACATTTTGATTAATTAAGCGATTTTGACTAAAAAACATCCCTTTTTTATCAAAAAACATGCTTTTTAAGAAACATCTTTAATAATAACGAAAGAAAAAATGCCCTTTTTTATAATCTCGAACATGTGTTTGCAAGGTTGATTCATTCGATCTTGTAAGCAGATGAATCATTAGAATAAATTTCAACAAAACTGGCAAAACTTATAATAGTATGTAACACATGTGATAGTATTGCTAAGGGAGGACATTTAAAGTGGCTTATATTTTATTAATTATTGGCTTTATATTACTTGTAAAGGGAGCCGATTACTTTGTAGATGGTAGTTCATCTATTGCTCAAATATTTCATATTCCTACAGTTATTATTGGACTTACCATCGTTGCCTTTGGTACAAGCGCACCAGAAGCAGCAGTTAGTATTACAGCTGCACTAAAGGGACAAAATGATATTGCTATGGGCAATGTTATTGGATCGAATATATTTAACACACTTGTTGTAGTAGGTGGTTGTGCTATGATTAAACCACTACATGTAGAAAACTCTATTTTAAAGAAAGATTTTCCATTTTCAATTTTAGTAACAGTTGCCTTATTTATTTTGGGAGCAGATGTGTTTTTTTATGGTAATATAGGTAATGTATTAAGTCGAAGTGATGGTTTAGTTCTTATTTTATTCTTTGTGATATTTATTTATAGTATGATTAGCTCTGCCCTAAAAAGTGAAAAGAAGGAAGAGGAGCAGCCACCCAAGTATAGTTTAGGTAAAGGAATTTTAATTGCTTTAATTGGTATTGTAGGCATTATTGTAGGTGGACAACTTGTGGTAAATAGTGCTTCAGATATTGCGATTTCTTTTGGACTTAGCGAAACATTAGTAGGGCTTACTATTGTAGCAGTGGGAACATCTCTACCAGAACTGGTTACTAGTTTAGTTGCAGCCAAAAAAGGGGATAGTGATATTGCCATGGGAAATGTAGTAGGTTCTAATATTTTTAATATCTTATTAGTATTGGCACTTTCAGCAAGTATTCACCCTATTAATGTTAATATACTTTCCATATATGATTTAATTATTTTATTGGGTATCAGTATCTTGACATATATATTTGCGTGGACGAAGAGAAGTGTAGGAAGAGTAGAAGGAGGCATTTTGGTTGTACTCTATATTCTATATATGATTTATATTATTATGCGCTAAAAGGCTAACTTAAAAATAAAGAAACAAATATTAGTTTATAAAAACTAGAGATTTCCTTAAATAAAGTCTCTAGTTTTTGTATGTATAATTTTGAAAATATATATACATTAAGATATAATAAAAAGAGTAGTAAAAAAGAATACGTTACAACATAGATATCATTTATGTAAAGGATGGGATTATATGAACCAATTGTGGCTAGTAGTGCCTTGTTATAATGAAGAAGAAGTTTTACCAGAGACATCTAGTCAACTTCAAATTATTATGAAAAAACTTATGATGAAAAATAAAATTTCTAAAGAAAGTCGTATAGCCTTTGTTAATGATGGTTCAAAAGATAACACTTGGAAGATAATTCAAAAGCTTACTGAAACAAATGAGATTTTTGTAGGAATTAATTTAGCACGCAATAGAGGACATCAAAATGCACTTTTAGCAGGTTTAATGACTGCTAAAACATATGCAGATTGTGTGATTTCATTAGATGCCGATTTACAAGATGATGTAGGGGTAATCGAGAAGTTTGTGGATGCATACGTAGCAGGTAATGATGTTGTTTATGGCGTAAGATCAGCTAGAGAAACAGATACATTTTTTAAACGTTTTACAGCAGAAAGTTTTTATAAAATTATGCATTTTTTAGGCGTAGATATTGTGTATAATCATGCAGACTATCGTTTAATGAGCAAAAGAGCATTGGAGGGGTTAGCAGAATTTGATGAGGTTAATTTATTTCTTAGGGGTATTGTGCCACAAATAGGTTACCCTTCAACAACTGTGGAATACGAACGCCATGAACGGTTAGCTGGAAAATCTAAATATCCATTAAAGAAGATGCTAGCATTTGCTTTTGAAGGGATTACTTCATTTACAATTGCACCTATACGCATTGCAACAATATTAGGCGGACTAGCTTTTATGATTAGTATGATTATGTTGTTATACTGTTTAGTTGTGCACTTTATGGGGAAGACAGTGAGCGGTTGGGCAAGTTTAAGCGTATCTATCTGGGCATTAGGCGGTCTACAATTACTAATGTTAGGTGTAGTTGGTGAATATGTAGGTAAAGTATATTTAGAAGCAAAGCATCGCCCTAAATATATTATAGAGTCTATTATTTATCATAGGAATAAACTAACAAAGGAGAAGAGAGAATAATGGTATCTGAAACATTTGATTTATATATTTTAAAAGATGAGGAAACACCATATAAAACTTATACTTATATAGTAGTAGCAAAACAGACAAAGGAGGCTGTTATTATTGATCCAGCATGTGGAGAAGAAAAATTAGTAACGTTAATTACTAATTCAGAGCTTAAACCACGGTGGGTACTCTTAACACACATACATCAGGATCATATTCGGCAAGTAGAATGGTTAACTAAAAATTTTAAAATAAAGGTAGGACTTGGCATAGATGAGGCTCATTTTTATGATTATTATGTACCGCATATGGAGCTACTTCATGATTATGAGCAAATACATATTGGGGATATTTTAATTACATGCTTACATACTCCAGGACATACAAAGGGAAGCATGTGTTATTTTATAGAAGGTAACTTATTTACTGGAGATACAGTATTTATAGAGGGCTGTGGAATTTGTAGTGAATTAGGGGGTTCAGCTTATGAAATGTTTGATAGTATTCAGAGACTTAAACAAATAATTCCTAATACAACTGAAATTTATCCAGGTCATTGTTATGTAGCCTTACCAGGAAAACAAATGGCATATTTGTATGACAATAATATTTATTTCATGTTAGATGATCAAGAAAGCTTTGTAAATTTCCGAATGCGTAAAAATCAAAAGTATCTTTTTGATTTTAAATAAATTGGTAATTAAAAATAGACATTGCACAGATGCTAAAAAAAGCAAGGGGTGTTGTTCAGCGAGATAAAAGTTTATAGATTAAGATGACTACAAACAAAATGGCTATAACCATAATAAAATCAATGGTTATAGCCATTTTATTATGAAAAAGTTTTTTTGCTATCTCTTTACTTTTACCTCATTGTAAAATGAGGCAAAAGTAGAGAGATAATGTAATAATGAGGAAAAGGTGAAGAGATATTTTACAGAAATAAATAAAATGAAGTAAATCTTTGTATTTAATAGACAACAGCTATTTAAAGGAGTATTTTATTTAAAGTACTTACCAGTAAAAGTTTAGAGATAATGGACAGTTGAAGAGGATAATAAAATGTAGGCATATGTTGTGACAGCATCAAATAAATGTTAGAATATTGTAAAAAAGATTAATATATAAGTCTGATTGTTTGATTAAAATATAGAATTCATAAGCGTAAACTTAAAACTAAATCTTTCCAGTAACAAAAATAATAAAAATGG
>NZ_CEVXFV010000093.1:0-6613 GCF_982396655.1 Cellulosilyticum sp.
AGGTTCTGGAATGCAATGCATTCTAGAACCTTTTTGTCAACAATCTGAGACTACTGCATAGCAGTAGCCTATTTTTAGTACACATTATTATAAATTAGCTATGCCTTTTGCAATAGTTTCTTTTAATATGTTTTACTGTAAGAACATTAACTGTATCTTTTTTCCGCTCACCCAGATTATGCTTAATAGTCGTGCAATGGAGAGCAGGGGAATGGAGTCGTGGGTAGTCTGCCTTCGGAGGAATTTGATGATGCTCTTGTGAAGTAGTATAAAGCAGTTTTAGTGGTGCTGTCTGAATAGCGCGATGAACCGAGCGCATGAGTTCACCACGTTGCTTTATACTACGAGCTTAGAGCATCACAAATTCCGTAGAGTGCAGCTACCCACGACTCCATTTCCTTGCGGCCCTCCTCTTGCACCCCTACCATTAAGCACTTTATTATCTTCTACTTTTTATGCTCATGATTCTTAAGATGATCCATACAGTACTCATAATTTCCATTACAAGAAGAGCAATATCTGAACTCCATATCAGGGTCAGTAAGTTCTGTCTTTCCACACACGCTGCATTTATGGAAGGCAACGTGAATAGGATCACCTTGTTTAAGTTCACGTTTTTGTTTTCTAAAGTTCTTTTGAGTAGCTGTAGGCTTGCGGCCCTTTATAGAACTGCCAAAGAAGATTAAGAAGTTAAGTAGAGATACAATGATTAAAACCTTTTGACCAATACCAGGCATAATGAACTGATATACTAAGAACGCTATGTCTAAAAGAGCTAAGTACTTAACCTTTACAGGTAAAATGTAGAACATTAAGAACTCTACATTTGGGAATAAGGTTGCATAAGCTAAAAATAACGATAAGTTAATATAATAAGCTGTAGCAGAGATACTGTATCCTGTAATAAGTGTAAAGATACTTGATGCAATCATTGTAAAGAGTGCACCTGAGAAATAGTAAATATTAAACTTAAATGTTCCCCAGGCATCTTCTAGTGCTGCACCTATTGAATAATATAAATACAGCATAAAGAATAAGAAAATAATGCTGTTACTATCTGGAATGAAAACAAAAGTTACAAGTCTCCAGATCTGCCCATGTAAAATGGCTGTTAAGTTAAATGAGAGTAAACTTGAAATACTAATTCGTGTAATCATTTCTAAAAGAAAAATGACACCATTACCAATGATGATATATTTCATTAAATCATTAATGGCATATCTTCGATATTTACGCTCTAACTTGTCTAAAAAGTTCATGAGTACCTCCTTTAAATTCATACGAATAATATAATTTTGATTTATAATATAGCATAGTTTATAATAAAAATCGAAATCTTGCCAAGTATATTATACTTTGTATATTGTATTTTTCATAAAACTAATCATAGACCATATAAATAGGCTTACTAAGTCTTACTTACATAGAAAATATACTATATTTTAGTATATAACATTATGAAGTATACAATATAAAGAAATATTGAATAAGCTTAAGTCAAGTATAGCATAGGCTAAGGTTTATTCAAAGGGGCAGGTATAGAGGAGGCAGAAAGCGTGGAGAAGTACGGAAAGTCATTTAGTGAGATGACATTTAAAGAGAAAGTGGAGCACTTGTGGGAGTACTATAGAAAGCCAGCATTATTTGTAATAGTAGCAGCTGTCCTGGTGATTAATTTAGTAGTAGCTATTTTATCACCTAAGGAAGTTAACAGTGTAGATATAACCTTAGCAGGTCAGATTTATACAGACGAAAATAGAGATGCAGTCATTGCGGATTATAAGGAAAAGTTTGATGCAGGCATTACAATTAGTGTAGTAGACTGGACAAAGTCAACGGAGATGGAACTTGCAACAGCTCAAAAAATAGCGCTTCAGATTACAACGAAGGAATTAGATATGTTAGGGCTTCCACCTGTAGCTTTTGATAATTATCTAAGAGAAACAGGGCAAGATATGTTTATGGCCTTAGATGAAATACCAGAGTGCAAAGAACTTTTAGAAGAATATAAAGACCAACTCGTTATTGCAGGTTATAATAAGGATGAGAATTTCAATATTACAGAAGGTGAACAACACGTATATGGCATAAAAATATCTAAGCTCGACAACTTCCCAGGAAGTGCTTTAGGAGAAGATATTGTGTTAGGGATTACAACCACTGTAAAAGATATTGATAAAACAGTAGAAGTAATGAGATACTTATTAGAAAGTAAATAAGTTATTTAAGAGGAGAAAAAAGATGAGTTTCGTAAAGAGAGTCGGAATAGTAGGTGGCGGTGTATCTGCCTTAATGCTTTGCATTGAAGCAGCTAAAGCAGGAATTGCTACAACTTTATTAGATCCAAAGGTAGATTGTATTGGCGGTCAAGTTGCCTCAGAACATATTTTAGCAACAATTAATAATGAAAATATTGAGAAGTTAAGTTTACGAGTGGATGCGATTATTTTCAATCAACAGTTGGATTTTCCACTAGAGTGTAAGCTGCACTGCAGTACGTATCCATCAAAGGCAGCTATGGGTGAAATGAGCAATCCAAAAGGCTTCCTTGAGCTTTTAGAAGTATTAGAGATTCCAACAGCGGGGACCTTTTATCAAGATAATAGAGAAATGGCATTTGAGAAAGTAGAAGGACTTAGCTTACCATTTAATTTTATTAAACAATGTGGCAGTCGCAGTGAACTTAAACGTATTGAAACACATGAAGATATGGCAGACTTTATTTTAGATATGGATGAGAATATTGATAGCTTTGCTATTCAGCTTATTCCAGAGTATGCAAGAACTATAATTAGTCTTGTAATCGTAGATGAAAATGGTAAAGCAAATATTTATGACCCATTAGAAGTAACTTATGAAGGAAAAGAAGTTTGCAGTGTAAAAGTAGCAGATGATTTAACAAAGACAATGATTCAAAAGATTGCACGTCTTGATCGTAAACTTATTAAAGAGTTAGAAGGTGCCGGTGTTTATACTATCAAATATGGCATTAAGGCAAATAAGAGTTTGGAAATGATAGAAGTAAAGCCAGAAATTGATATGGCAGCACTTTTAACATTAGAAGCACATGATATGTCTATTTACGAGCAGTATATGCATCTTATTATGCATATGCCAGTGATTGCGCCAACATTAGAAAGTTACGCACATGGCAGTATTAAAGCAGCAGACAAAGCATCTGGTAAAGTAGAAGAGAAGAACAGAGCATATCATATGTACAACTTAGGTCTTACAAATCTTTGCATTACTAAAAGTAATATTTAAATAAAAGAGTGGCTATTGCAGAATGTAAATGATGCAATAACCACTCTTTTGTGTTAAATGAGGTTTAATGTGATTTCTTGGTTAAATTATGTTTTTCTAAATGTCCAGCTATTTTTTGAGCATCCGCATCGTGAATGAGAGGGGCGATTTCATTAATATGCCCATTTGTGCCAAATAAGTAAAAAGAGGCAAAGTTATAAGCTTGAGCAGCACGTTTTTCAGTAGGATAAATGCCCAAATGAATTTGCCTTTTATTATAACCAATATTAGCACGGTATCCACTTTTGGTCTGGCTTACACCACGATAAGTATTACCATTGAGTGCACGCTTTCTGATGGCATTAGGATTTTTGAGCCTTGGTGAAAGTTGAATATTCTCATAAATCGCATTATACTCTGCCCTTGTTAAGAAAGGAATGTCATTTGGAATATAGTTACGGCAGTTGCTTGAATGAGCCATGAGGAAGTCAATGGCCTTATTATAAGCGATGGCAGCTTCAATTTCAGAGCTGTAGTAGCCTAAGGTGATAGGCTTGTCCGTATAAATGCTAGCAGTATAAAAAGTTTCTTGATTTTTAGTTTTTTTACTAACACCTTTATAAGTATTAATAATTTCAATATTATCCCTTCTAAAATCATAAGAATTACCATTTTTAAAAAGATAGTCCTTACCAGATATACTATGGCTTAAAATACCAAAACGATTCAAAAGACTCTGTTGAGAAATATTATCTTGGATATAAAGGTAATTGCCACGTTTACAAATCTTATAAGTCGAAAAAAATAATAAATCTTTCATGTCAAAGGTTAAAATAATATCTTTAGATAAATAATAATAGAAGTATTTATCTTTAAGATAAATAGGATTTTTAATATAAACTTTGTGATCCCTAAAATTACAAAGAGTGATAACTTTTTTATAATCAATTACCGAAGAGGTAAAGTCTAAGTGACCAAAGGGAGCATTCATGATGTGATTTGCTTCTTCAAGGGCCCTAGCAGCTTTTTCATGACAGTCATAAGTTCCTAAGTATATTTTCTTTTTTGAATAAAGAAAGTAGACCTTATATGTAGTAACATCACCTTTAATAGTTGGATAAATATAAGACATAAAATCACCATCCTTAGTTTTTATGATAACGCATTTGTAAAATTAAGTCACTAAAGGATATACAATACTACAAAAAAACAGTATAATAAAAATGAATGAGAGCCTAAGAAAACCGTTTATCTTTAAGGAGGAAAAAAATGAACGCAGTATCACAGAAAACCATTAACACAATTAGAGTGCTTGCCGCAGAAGCAATTCAAAAGGCAAACTCAGGACATCCAGGTCTTCCACTTGGATCAGCCCCTATGGCTTATACATTATGGGCAGAAGAAATGAATCACAATCCTAAAAATCCAAAATGGGAAAACAGAGACCGTTTCGTGCTTTCAGCAGGGCATGGATCAGCTCTTCTTTACACATTACTTCATTTATTTGAATATGGATTAACAATTGAAGACCTTAAAGGCTTCCGTCAAGAAGGAAGTTTAACACCAGGACATCCTGAATACGGTCATACAGTTGGTGTTGAAACAACAACAGGACCACTTGGACAAGGTATCGCTACAGCTGTAGGTATGGCTATGGCAGAAAAACATTTAGCAGCTAAATTCAACAGAGATGGCTACAATGTAGTAGATCACTACAGCTATGCATTAGTTGGTGATGGATGCTTAATGGAAGGTATTTCTTATGAAGCAGCAGCACTTGCTGGAACACTTAAACTTGGTAAATTAATCGTACTTTACGATTCAAATAACATTACTATTGAAGGAAATACAGATATTGCATTTAGAGAAAATGTAAGAGAACGTTTCGAAGCACAAGGATTTGAAACATTCTTAGTAGAAGATGGTAATGATACAGAGGCTATTGCAAAAGCTATCAAAGCTGCAAAAGCTAATTTAGACAAACCAAGCTTCATCGAAGTAAAAACACAAATCGGTTATGGTTGTCCTAAAAAACAAGGGAAAGCATCAGCTCATGGTGAACCTCTTGGCGTAGACAATATTGCTGAAATGAAAGAATTCTTAGGATGCGAAAAAGATGAATTCTTCGTATCTGACGAAGTAAAAGCACACCTTGCTGAAGTTGTAAAAGCAGGTGAGGAAAAAGAAGCAGCATGGAACGAGTTATTTGCAAGCTATGCAAAAGCTTACCCAGAACTTGCTGCTGAGTGGAAACAATGGTTCTCTGAAGGTGAAGTAGACTTATCAGATCTTTACGAAAAATATTCTGATACAGCTTCTAAAAAAGCTACACGTAATGCTTCATTTGAAGTTATTAACGAAATGGTAAACCGCGTGCCAAACATCATCGGTGGTTCAGCTGACCTTGCACCATCTACTAAAACTTACATGAACGGAAAAGGTGACTTTAGTAGTGATGATTATTTAGGTCAAAACCTTCACTTTGGTATTCGTGAACATGCAATGGGTGCAGCAGCAAATGGTATCGCTCTTCACGGCGGTCTTAAAACATTCTGCTCTACATTCTTCGTATTTAGCGATTACATGAAAAATCCAATGCGTCTTGCAGCACTTATGAAATTACCTGTAACTTATGTACTGACACACGATAGCATCGGTGTTGGAGAAGATGGTCCAACTCACCAACCAATCGAACAACTTGCTATGCTTCGTAGTACACCAAACATGGTAACATTCAGACCAGCAGATGCTAAAGAAACAGTAGCAGCTTGGGAATATGCATTAAATAGCAAAACAGAACCAGTTGCAATCGTTCTTTCAAGACAAGACCTCCCTTATCTTGAAAACACAGGTGCAGACGCTAAAAAAGGTGCTTATGTTGTAGCTGGTGTTGAACCAAAAGATGCAGATATCATTCTTATCGGTTCAGGTTCAGAAACACAACTTGCAGTTAAAGCAGCAGAAGAACTTGCTAAAGAAGGAATCAAAGCAGCAGCTGTAAGTATGGCATCTATGGATGTATTTGAAGAGCAATCTAAAGAATACAAAGAAAGTATTCTTCCATCAAACAAAACTAAGAGAGTTGCAATTGAAGCAGCTTCTCCATTTGGATGGCATAAATACACAGGACTTGAAGGTGCTGTTATTGCTATCGATCACTTCGGAGAATCAGCACCAGCTGGTCTAATCTTCGAAAAATATGGATTTACAGTAGATAACGTAGTAAAAGTAGCGAGAGAAATCCTATAAAAAAATGGGCCTCGGCAAATTGCCGAGGCCTTTTTTTTGTTGGGGGGGTGTGTGGATAAATTTGAATATATATTTTTGCTGCTCCGTCGCTGCGCTCCAAGTCGCGATAAAAACATATATT
>NZ_CEVXFV010000094.1:0-6301 GCF_982396655.1 Cellulosilyticum sp.
ACTTCATGGGTGTGGATAAATTAGGGTATATAGTTTTATCTTGACTTCGACCAACGGGAGGTCAAAGGAAAACTATATACCCTAATTTATCCATGCCCCTCACCTCCAAAAAAAAGGCGGCGGCACGTTGAGCCACCCCCCTATCCTAAAGGTATCCTAAAGGTTTTCTTTCACTTTTTCAATAAGCTCTGCATACTCTGCATCACTTAATAATACTTTTGGTTCTGGCATCATTTCAAATGTGCCACCAAAGCTTGGACCACCTTCATATTTTGGTACAATGTGATAATGAAGGTGTGTCATTTTATCTGCATATGCACCGTAGTTGATTTTTGTTGGTGAGAATGCTTTGTCCATAGCATTAGCTACTCTTGCTACGTCTTTCATGAAAGCATTTCTTTCTTCATCTGTTAAGTGGAAGATTTCACTTTTATGTTCTTTGTAAGCTACTAAACATCTACCTCTGTATGTTTGTTCTTTGAAAAGGTAAAGTGTTGATGCTTCAAGATCACAAATTTTAATCATAATGTCTGTTAATCTGTTGTCTTTTACACAGTAAAAGCAATCGTTATCAAAATGCATGGCTAATCCCCTTATCTATTATTACGCTTTAATTTAAGTCTATGGTTATCGCTTAACGCCGTAATGCTAACCTATAGATCATCATTTTCATTATAGCCCAATCCCATTTTGAAAAAGTCTCATATATTGGCATAATCCCATAAATGCGACAAATTTAGTCTTAACCTTGTTATATATGTTTTAAGTTCTCCACAGAGCCTTCTTAAATTCATCCACATTTTTTAATTTTTCTCTTCAACTTATTCACAAAAAAGCTTCTTACTCACATCACTCTTGTGGAAGCTTATTTTATTTTTATAACTTTATCATTTATTTTTACACGCGTTACATTCTCTAAATCTATAAGTGCTGGTATATAACTCTCTTCATTTATCCCCAGGTTATAATGGCACGTTAATCCTCCTAAACCACTACTAGAACCACTGTAAATTAACTTTCTTTCTGCACCATCTTTCATTACAATCGTAATATCTAGCTTCTCAGGAGATTTTGCATTTGTATAACCTTTTAATACTACGCCTAATGTTGATACATCTAGTCTTGTAAATACAACTGTATCCTCCTCAATTTTTGTAGGACAAAAGATTCGCTTACTTACGACCTGAGAATTCTTGCTAAGTTTAAATTTAACCTGCCAAGTCTGTGATATAAGCTCTTTGTTATGATAATCCATAAGCTGTACTTTTAAATAAGGTAAATCTTGTACCTTTATCTTCTCGAAAACAAAACTATTTTTATTAAGCCCTGTCTCTTCTTCCCATTTACTATAACATTGAGATTCATAATTTTCTCCTGTTCTTGTATCAATAAGGGCTAAGTCTATTGTTCTATCTTGAATCCCAGTTATATCTGGATAACTTGTAATAATGCTTAATCCTACATTTGAAATTCTAATATCATCAATATTAAATTGTTTAAAATCTTCTAGAGGGTGTATATTTAAACCATCCTCTACTGCATAGTTATACCAGTTTTCCTCATTTCCCTTTAAAGTTGTAAACTTTCCTTCTTCATAAAGTTTGTTTAAATCTACAGGAATCTCCTTAACATTATATACTTCCTTCACCAAGTCCTGTGCACTTAATGTAAGTTCATCTTTATAAAGTGGTCTATCGCAAGATAATTTCATAACGCTCACTAGTTTTTTATTATTATCTTCTAAATAGCTTTGTATGCCCCATCCCATAGAACTTGGCTTTTCTATTTCTAATCGCATGCCTTTAACCTTTGTGCCAGTTTCAAAGGCACTAGCATCCTGTTTTGTCATACTCACAATAAATAATCCAGATTTATTATCTATAAATGCGCCTTCTACTGTGTAAATAATACCAGATTTCACTTCATTTATCCCTACGGCTTGCACTTGGTCCTCATAAGGAAACAAATCACCAAAGAAATTTTTAAGCGTACTATTTTGATTCACGGAGGCCACTACTACACCTATTAAACTCAAAATTGCCACCAACGGAATCCACCATCTTGATTTTATTCTTCTTTTAGTACCGCTAGACTTTTTATTTAATTTCCCTATTTCTTGTTTTGGTGCTTTCTGGCTATATGCTTGTTGTAAGTCTACTATTTTCTCATCAGCTTTCTTACTATTTGCTGCATGCGCCATTGCCCTTTGCTTAATCTTCTCCAAGCTAACCGCTTCTGTCAGTACCTCTTTCTTTTCTATTGCCTCAGCCTTTTCTGCCTGTGCTTCTTTCTTTTCTATTGCTCCAGCCTTTTCTGCCTGTGCTTCTTTCTTTTCTATTGCCCTAGTCTTTTCTGTCAGTTCATCTCCTACATTTTCTTCTATATCAATATCTTCCAGTAATTCCACATTAAGTTCTTCTATCAATTGCGAAACTAGACTATTAGTCCTTTTTGCTTTTAAGTCTTTTTTATTCATAGCTTACACCTCTTTCCCTCAAAGTTGCTTCCAGCTTCTTTTTACTTCGAAATAACTTTGTGCCTACCGTCGCCACATTAATGCCTAATCGCCTGCTAATATCCACTACCTTTTCCATATAAAAATATCTTCGTATAAAGATTTCTCTATCTGGCTCCGGAAGCGTGGCTATTACTTCATTTACAAGCTGACTTTCTTCTTGTCTAAGCACTTCACTTTCTGGTGAGGTATAATCTATGAAATCTTCTTCTAATGGAATACTAATCCCCTTTCCTTTTACCTTCAATAAATTAATTGTCTTATTTCTAGCTATAGCTGCTATATAAGCCTTTAACTTTCCTTCTCCTATAGTAAGTGACTTTCTCTTATCCCATAGCTTAATAAAAACATCTGCACACAACTCTTCTATATCACCATGCCCCAATTGTCCGTCTGCTACTTTGCTCACTACCGCCACCACATAAGAGGAATATCTATCAATAAGCTGCTCATAGCATGCAAGATCATCTTGTTTTAGCCCCTCAAGCAGCTCTTTTTCATTTACTAGTGCTTCCATATTTTCCTCCTAACTTTTTTACTTTCACTTATATAGACAGCTATTTCTTTCATTTCATTCCCTATTTATCAATTTTCTTGATTCTTGGCTTCTTCCTGCCACTTTGCTTCTTCTTCATTTTCATACACAGCTTCCATATTTGGTCGATATCCTTTACTCATCTTATGCTTTGCCTTACGATTAGCAACGCTATCAAAGACAATGCTAAAATCATAACCCTCTGGATATAATTCTTTGGCTGCTACTAATAATTTAACCCTTTTAACATTAACCCATCGTTTACTCTTTTTAATTTGTACGCCTACCTTACCAGTCTCATCCATAGTGTGGAATATCAAACCTTTTTCTTTTTCTGGGAAGACTATGACACTATCACCTACTTGGAATTTCTTTTTGAGCTTCTCTTGCTTTGCCTTTGAATCTTTCTTAGGTTTTGACTTAATCCTCGGTACCTGTACTTCATCTTTTTGTGCCATCTTTTGCACCGCCTCAAGCAAACTTAAGTCTGTTTGAAAACTATCAGAAGCTGTTTCTGATTTCTCTTTTATGCCTTCTCCTATTTCTTTTTCTCTCGTACTATAAGTGTAACTGCTAGCTAATGCAATAAGCTCTTTAGGAAATCCTAACTTTTCAGCAATATAAAAAGCACAGCTTTCTCCTGCTTCTCCAATCTCAAGCTTATAAAGTGGTCTTAAACTTTCTTTATCAAAGCACATTCTGGCATTTAAAAATCCTTCTGCTTTATCTGCATACTCTTTTACCTCTGGGTAATGAGTCGTTGCTACAACGAGGCAGCCTTTATTTCTTAAAGCTTCTAAAGTAGCTATTGCAATCCCCATACCTTCTGCTGGGTCTGTTCCTGAACCTAATTCATCAAGTAATACTAGGCTTTGAGCCGTTGTCTTGCTAAGTATATCAATTACACTTGTAATATGGGCTGAAAAAGTAGATAAGTTATGCGTAATGCTCTGCCCATCCCCTATATCGCACAAAATTTGATTGCGCATAACAAACTGGCTACCTTCACTTACAGGTACATGTCAAAATATCCGCATAACAAAAGCCTACATTATATTAACTGTAGGCTTTCTTTGTTTTAATCTTTCAACTCAAATATATCACATATTATATGTAAACATGTCTCAAATCCCTCTTTAAACTCTTGCGACTCATATCGTTTGCCATCAATTCCGTCTAGATGCCTTTCTATTATTTCTATTAGCTTATTTTTACTCATTGCAACCTCTCTCGTCATAAAAAATTTACGATATATTAATATATATATATCAAACTTTTTCCTTTTTCAACATAATTTGTTTAATTGGAAGCAATTGCTTGTTATAATATTTTAATAAAAATAAACATATTAAGGTCGAATTTGGGTGGTCTTATGTTAGAGATAGGCAATAGAATAAAACGATTTAGAGAAGAAAAAAACCTTACTCAGCAAGAGCTCGCCGATATGATTTTTAAATCAAAAAGCTCAATTGAAAAGTATGAGTCTGGTAGTTCAAATGTTACCCTTTCTGCATTACTTGATATTTCAAAAGCCCTTAATATAGCCCCATCAGCTCTTCTTGATGATGAACAAGATATACTTAATACTATCGTTAAGTATTATGGCTTAGAAGATAAAGAAAACTATAACATAGAAAAAGACTTTGAATTACTTATGAAGGTACTTGCCGAAAGATATAAAAAGCAGACTAAATAATAGCCTGCTTTTTTTAATGCACATATCCCATTGCCATAATATTGGATGCAGCCACTACACTTTTTATACTCCTGGCGCAGATCATCGCAAGAACCTATGCTTTCATTTTAGGATATGTGCTATATTTTTAATGAGCCATCACCTCAGTTATAAGCATCGCCATGAGATTCCTTTATTAAACAAAAAAAGAAGGCTATTAATTTGCCCTCTTAATCACCCCATAATTTCCTTTTGTAGTACCCTAAAAGCATATCACATGCTTCTTTATTCCTCTTTTCATATTGCACTGCCCACATTAAGGCTATTTGAATTAATATGTCTTTATTACTTCCCATTTTAGTTACCTCTCAAACTCTAATTTTATTTAATCGAATAAGTTTAATTGCACATTATCGCATTTTAATTCATCTAATGTTATATAAAGGCTACAATCTCTTACTCTGTTTTTCTCTCTTAAAGCATCTATACAATATGGACAAGTGTCTCCACCTATCCTCACACATTTTATACATGATGTATTTTTCAAATCTTATCACCTTCTCTATTTTTTGATTTTATTTTCTATTAGTATAAATTCCTGTTAATACTCTAAATTCTATTAAATACTTAGATATAACATCATTAGCTGTGTAGCTTACATACCAATCACCTACCCAGTACTCTATATAATCTTCTATAATTTCCTTTAGGGTGAATGTGTAACCACATTTGGCAATATATTCTTTAATGCGTTTACTTGCTAAATCTATTTTTCTATAATTTACTTCCGTCTTCATATGTTACTCATTTTGCTCCGTCTTGGCTTTCCACTATATACAACATCATCTCACTTAACTCTGATTGCACCAGTGTTCTACAAAATGCATCATTAAACAATTTATTAAAATCAGCCTGATTCATCTCCTCAAAGTGCTGTGCTTTTATATCCTGCAACACCTCTTCTATAAGTTCTCGCTGCTCTTTCTTGGTGCCTTTCCACTCTTCTTTCCAGTTACCCACAAATTCCTCCATGTTGCTTTAATCTGATTCTGAATAAACGTATTCAATATTTCCATCTATAATTTTGTATTCATCTAATTGGCTAAATTTAAATACATCCTTTTCTGCTTGACTCTTAACAACCAACCTCCAAAAGCCGTTCATTTCATTCATATAAAACCTATATTCCTTTAAGCTTACTTTCGTAGTGTAATATTGAAAATTAATGTTGCCTAATCCCAGCTCTACACACTTCGCTATTAGCTCTACTATGTATTTTTTATCTTCATCTGTTAAATTATAAAATGTTTTTTCATTACAGCACCTCTAAGTCTGAATAGTCCTCATTAATCTTTATTCCTGGTACTTCATTTTTTAAATTCTCTTCAAGTGCTTGTGCTCTGCAAGTTTCAACATTTTCTTCAATCCCCCACGCTTTGCAATATCCATCTTCATCTACACAACTACATGAGTTAATTCCACAGTATAATCTTTCCATACCTATCCTCCCAACTGCTAAGACTTATTTAAGCCCTAGCAAATATCCTAAACTGTTACTGTAATATCTTAAGTCCTG
>NZ_CEVXFV010000095.1:0-5945 GCF_982396655.1 Cellulosilyticum sp.
ATTTTTATATTTCTCCTTGTTTTAATATTTCTCTTAAGTTGTAAATTAAAGTTTTGTATATAAAATCACCACTATAAGTGCTATCTTTCATAAAAGTAACATGCAAGTTATACCTTGCCTCAAAAGCCTTAAGGGTAGCCATAAAACGTTTTTTGTCATACCCTGTACCATAATTACCTAATAATATATCCTCATAACTGGCATTCTCTATGAGTAAGTAAATCATCCCTTTTGCCCTCTGAAACTCTGCCTCGATACGTTCTCGCCCTTGCGTGAAATTGCCACTTAACTCATTTAAGTTGGCCTTGCGTTCTATGGCGCATGTGTTCTGCAAGTAATAGGGCTTGTGCAGGTGTGGTAAATCTACTTTGAGTGTATAATCTCCTGTGTCTACCTTTTCATAACAATAAGGTATTTTATGTCTGTCAAAATAACCTATAATGTGCTCACACTTCTGCTCTCTTGTATCCACTACCACAACAGCACGCTTTAAAATCTCGTTTATTTCTTTATCTGTGTACTTAAACATCCTAGTACTCCTCTAATACCTTCAAAACTGGCACAATGTCATTATCTATTTCATCTTCTTCAAAGGCTCCAAAAGGCGTTTTAGCTGTGGAGTTGTTGCTATGTGTTTCAAAGATATATCTGCCATTCTTGCACTTAGCCAGCAGTACTACATTAAACTTAGACTCAGGCACCAACTTATTCAGCTTCTTCCCTGTTGTTTTCATACGTGTCCAAGTATAGCCATCATCCATATGCTCGGTTTCACTGTGAGCTGTATAAATAATGGTTAAATCATCCCTTAAGCTACTCACAATATCTAAAATGTTATAGACATAGGTTACTAAGTCCATCCACTTATCAAAACCCTTTTCTTTAGACCTTCTCATTTCTTCGCCTACCATAATGCCATTTAAGGTATCTATCACAATATACTTCATATCTGTTTTTTCACTAATCCCTTTCATAAGTGCCAGGACTTTATTAGGGTCATCTGTGGCAATATAGTTTTTATTCTCGCTATTATATTGCTGCCTAAATCCACGCCATGCACTTTTCTTTTTATCTGCATCTATAAAATAAGTCTCCTGTGGATTTAAGTTTCTTAAAGATGTTGTTTTTCCGGCTCCTGATTCACCTATAATACATATTGCTTTAGCCATCACTATATCCTCCTAAACACTTTTTAATATTTAATCTCTAATTCTTCTGCTTTAGTCACCACACCTAAACCATCTATCTCAAGCATTTCGCCTGTTTCTGCATCTATAATGCTATCCTCTACAATAGTTAAGTTCTTTTTAAATTCGGCCCACTTAAAGGATAAGACTTCCTTCTTATTAATAAGGTCTTCTCTTTGATTCTCCTTCGCCCACTCTAAAAGCTTAGTTGCATCTTTTTCAAAATCCACTTTAGCTTTCTTTACAACTACATCACCATTAATAAGCTGTACTTTTCTTTGAGTCTTTGTTTCGCTTTGTGGCACTTGTTCAAATAGCTCTCTTAAATATCTTTCTTTTTCTTCTTTCTGAGCTTTAAAGTAAAATTGCTTTTCCTCAAACTTATCTTTTAATCTTTCAACTTGCATTTTAAACAGGGCTTCTAGCTCTGCAATCTTTGCATCTAGCTCCATAATATCTTCAACTAAGTTATCCATTTCTACTTTTACTTCTAATACTCTTTGATCTACTTGTAATGTCATTTCCTATTTCTCCTTTAAACCTATATCATCAAGTAACTTACACTTAATTACATACTGTGCTGCTAAAACATCTTCCTCACAAAGATAATCCATTACTTCTTTAACAAGGCTCTTATACCTCTCAATCTTCCACTTTAATATTGCATTCTCTACTGTCAGCTCTGCATGTTCATTTAATAGTCTGCTTGTAAATTCCATAGCCTTTCCTCCTACATCTCAAATAAGTATTCAATGCTGAGGTGTGGAAAATAAACCTCTTTAATTTGCATTGCTTCATTTAAAGTAAAGTGACTTTTCCCATTCATCTTACCTGAGATAGTTGCTTCTCTTACTTTTAGAAGTCTTGCAAAGTCTTTTGCTCGTACATTGTATCTACTCATTTCTGCTCTTAAGTTTCTTAACATTTCTTTTACCTACTTTCGTTTTTTAGTGCTGTGCTTTCGCTACAAGAACATAATAAAAGTTAAATTTGTACTGGGAATGAGCCGTTTTAAAGCCTTTTTTGAGCCGTTCTTGAACCTGATATGAGCCGTTTTTAAACCTTTTGTAAGCCGTTTTTAAACCCTTTATGAAGGAATAAAAATGGTAAAAAAATAAGCCTAAACGCAATGTTTAGACTCCATTTTATATAAATATTAGCTTATTCTGTTTCCTGGCAAATTTTCTTGCAAACTATATACAAAAAATGGTATATTAATTACTGAATTGAACAGTGGAAAACGCTAATAAAACAGCTTTTTGTATAGTATATATTCGTAAATTCCTTGATATTACTACACTCCAAAGAGTTCTATTACCTACACTTACAGCCCGAAAATGACACAATGGATCCTATCCTTTGTACACATGTTAATATTATAGGCAAGGTGATTGGGCTTTTTAGGGAATTCTAAATTTATAAAAACACACCATTTGGTTAAATTTAACCTAACATGGTGTGTTTTTATTTAAATAAATATTTTAAAATATACCTATCCCTTTAAAAATGCTAACGATAATAAATAAGGTTATCATAGATAATAAACTTGTCCATACAACCAACTGTCCGGCTAACTCTTCATCTGAGCCCATTTCTCCTGCCATAATGGCACTAGATACAGCTACTGGAGATCCAAATAATGCAATAAGTGCCGGATATTCTACAGCTGTAATATTTATAAAGCTAGTTATATGAGAAAGAACTAGTGCACTCATAAGCGCTATTCCAGGAGCAAGTATTAAACGCCAAAAGGTTCCGAGTGTAATTTCTTTAATCAGTTCTTTTACTGCTGAAAATTTAAATTGACCACCTAATACAATGAGTGCCAAAGGTGAGGCAACTGTACTTAAACTCTTAATTGCATGATAAAGAAATGGTAAATTCTTCTGGAGACTGAATACAGGATTTTTAGTCACCATGTCTACAGGTATGTATATACGAATAACCAAACAAGTAATCCCTAAAATAACACCACGTACAAGCGGATTTTTATAAATTGTTTTTAAAATACTTTTGACTGAAGGCTTGCTATCTTCTTCTCTAAATAAGGAAAGTGCAACAACGGCTAAAATATTAAAAAGAGGAATACAGAATGCAGATAAAATAGCTGCTACTGCTACTGCTTGGCTACCACCTATAGATTCTGCTAATGAAATACCTATAATAGCAAAATTAGACCGAAATATACATTGTAAAATAACACCCTTTTGTTTTTGCTTAGGAATGAATAAATGAACAGTAAGTACGCCAAGACAAAATAAAATCAAAATCATACTTATTGCAAATAAAATAATCCCACCATTCACGGTTGCTAAACTTTCTATATTATATACATTATAAAAAAGTAAGATCGGGAGTGCTATCTTAAATACAAATTTATTAGCAATTCTTAAAAAATAATCATCATAGAAATGAATCTGTTTTAAATAGTACCCTAGTATAATCAATAAAATAATTGGTAAAACGGCATTTGCTGCAAATATAAATGTCTCCATAATTGGTCTGCTCCTTTATTTTTATTTCATCAACTATTAAACCATATTTTTATATAAAGTGGTATTTTTTTTAGAAATTAAGGAAAATTAAATAGTAGAAAAATGTCTTTAAGACGTTCTTTACATTAGATATATATACTCACGTATAATATTATAGTATAATGTTTGATATAGTTTTACACTATTTGTTTACAAAAAGCGCTGATAGGCGCGAAAGATAAGGAGTTTGATAAATGGATCACCATTTTTTGAAAGTCTGTGCTGCTACACCACTTCTTCAAGTAGCAGACTGCCATTATAATTTTGAACAAATCATCACTTGCATTGAGCAGGCCACTTCCGAAGGAGCAAGTATTATTTTATTTCCTGAGCTTTGTATCACTGGTTATACTTGTGCGGATTTATTTTTCCAAACTACACTTCTAGACGAAGCTGAAATAACAATTGCAAAACTTTTAGATACTACTAAAAATAATGAACAGCTTATTATTGTAGGGGCACCAGTAGTCCACGAAAATCATTTATATAATGTAGCTTTTGTCCTTCATAAAGGTCAAATTTTAGGAATGGTTCCTAAGTCATATCTACCAAATTATAGTGAATTTTATGAAAAACGTTGGTTTGATTCAGGCCTTAATATAGATAAAGCTTATATCAATTACGCAGGTCAAACTAATATTTTATTTTCACCTCATACATTATTTAATGCAACTAATATACCTTACTTTAAGTTAGGCATTGAAATTTGTGAAGATTTATGGGCAATGCTTCCGCCAAGTACACTCCATGCACTAAAAGGTGCAACGCTCATCGTAAATCCTTCGGCAAGTAATGAAATTGTTGGTAAGAATCAGTATCGCCGAGAACTTCTTGCACAACAATCTGCTAAGACAATGTGTGCATATATGTACACTTCATCAGGAACGCATGAATCTACAACAGACGTTGTTTTTAGCGGACACAAACTTATTTATGAAAACGGTTACTGTATTGCTGAATCAGAACTGTTTCCACAAAAAAATGATCTTTTATATGGTATCATTGATTTAGAACGTCTTCATAAAGAGCGTATTAAACAAAATCATTCTCAGCCAAGTATGATGTTAAATAATTTAAATTATGAAACAATCTCTTTTGAACTTAAAGTTCCTGTCTTCGAATTTGATCGTTACGTAGATAATAAACCGTTTGTACCAGATAATGAAAACATGCGTAAGGAACGTTGTAAGCATATTTTTGATATTCAATCACATGGCCTTGCACGCCGTATGGCACATACAAAAGCTGAAACTTTTGTAGTAGGTATTTCTGGCGGACTTGATTCTACCCTTGCACTATTAGTCTGTGTCAAAGCTGCTAAGATTTTGGGCAAATCACCTACAAGTATTGTTGGTGTCACTATGCCAGGTTTCGGCACAACAGATCGTACCTATAATAATGCGGTTAATCTCATGAAGCTTCTTGGCATTACAGTACGTGAAATTTCTATCGTAGAATCTGCAAAACAACACTTAAAAGATATTGGACACGATTTTACAACACATGATGTCACTTATGAAAATGCACAAGCTAGAGAACGTACTCAAATCTTAATGGACTTATCAAATCAAACAAATGGTCTTGTTATTGGAACTGGCGACCTTTCAGAACTTGCATTAGGTTGGGCAACTTATAACGGTGATCATATGTCTATGTATGCTGTAAATGCATCTATACCAAAGACACTTGTGCGTTATCTTATTGACTATGTAGCTCACTTTGAAAGTGAACCACTTGTTCAAGAGATATTATTTGATGTCCTCGAAACACCAGTAAGTCCAGAACTCCTTCCTCCAGATAATGAAGGTAAAATTACTCAAAAGACAGAAGACTTAGTGGGACCATATGAACTTCATGATTTTTATCTTTATAATATGCTTCGCTTTGGTTATAAGCCTACAAAAATATTCTTCTTAGCTAAAGTGGCCTTTAACGATATTTATGACAATGAAACAATCTTAAAATGGTTAAAAGTCTTTTATCGTCGTTTCTTTAATCAACAATTTAAACGTTCTTGCTTACCAGACGGTCCAAAAGTAGGTTCAATTTGTGTCTCTCCGCGAGGTGATTTACGTATGCCATCAGATGCAAGTAGCCGTATGTGGCTTGAAGAAATTGAGCATTTAGAACTATAATTCATTATTACAAAAATAGGACTGCAATTGCAGTCCTATCAGATTGTTGACAAAAAGGTTCTAGAATGCATTGCATTCCAGAACCTTTT
>NZ_CEVXFV010000096.1:0-5580 GCF_982396655.1 Cellulosilyticum sp.
AGAAACACTCGTAGGTTGAATTATAATTTGTAGTATTTGTTTTTCAGAGTATAAGGAAGGGCACCCCAAAGGGTGTCTTTTTTGTTATATAAGTCATAAACCGAATGCAGCATGATAAACCGAATGCAGCATGATAAACCGAATGCAGCATGATAAAATCAATGCCATGGATTGTAGTAGGTGTAGATAATAGTGGTAAGTTTTCAGCAGAATTTAAGTATAGCAATAGTGGTAAGTTTAATGGTATAATATGTAACAAATAGATATTATTAACTAGATATCAATTTTAATTATATAATTTAGAGGAGTAAAGCGATGGCAGGAAACAGAATAATTTGTCACTGTAAACAAGTAGATTATATTACAATTAGAAAAGCAATGATTCAAGGTGCACGTACTGTAGAAGAAATTAAAGAAATGACAGGGGCGGGTACAGGATGTGGTCGCTGTATTGGAGAAATAGAACAAATTTTAGCATCTGTATGTGGATGTAAAGGTACATCATTAGAAGCAGTAGTAGAAGCTGTTAAAAATGGTGCAGATACAGTTGAAAAAGTGGGAGAGATAACAGGTGCAGGTACTGCTTGTGGTAGATGTAAAGCACTTGTACAAAATGTAATTGATCTCAAAAAATAAAGAATTAGAGAAGGTGTTGTACATTTGTACAGCATCTTTTTAATATATAAAAATGTAAAAATATGTAAAAAGCCTTTGTGAAAAGATGAAATTAGTCGATATACTATATGACATCAAATTAAAGGAGAAATACAGCATGGGAAAGAAAATAGGCATAGTTATAGTAGCTATCTTAGTGATGTGTATAGGTTTATTAGTATCCTTTAATGTAAGTATTGCAAAGGAGAGCATTCAGACATTAACTGAGACAACTATAGAAGATAACCTCAAGATATACAAAACATTATTAGATTCTAAGATGGAGCAACAACTAGTTAGAGTAGAACGTTTGGCTAAAGACCATATGATTGGTAGTTTATTTGAGGATGATCATGGTCATGAGCATAGTCAATTTGAAGAAAAATCAGAGGCCAATACATATGAAATCATTACTGAAAATTTAATATCAGAAAAAGAACTTGAAGAAATGATTGATAATATCAGTATTATTAATAATAAGGGGATTATTGTTGCCAGTGCTAATGAAAGTGCGTTAGGAATGGATGTTTCAGAGAGAACTTATTTTCAAAAGGTAATGGAAACAGGGGAGAAATATATTGGAGAAAGTGTAATTTCTAAAGATACTGGCGAAGCGGTAGTACCAGTATGTGCACCAGTTCTAAATATTAAGGGCGAAGTTCAAGGAATCGTATCTGCTACAATTGCGACAAGACTTGTTGCAGCAGAATTAGATGGAAAAACGATACTTAATACGAAAGAAACATATCCTATTTTATTTGAACGAAAAGGAACTATATTAGCACATCGCGATGCAAATTTAATTGGTCAAGTACATAATGATGAGAAATTAGTAGATTTAATTATAAATGATCCTATTGAGGAGGATACCAATCACATTGAGAAGACAGAATATATGAGTATGACAAGTAATGACTTAAGAGAGCTTGCATTCATTCGATTAGACAATGTGGATTGGGTATTAGCGATTACAACTGATGAAACAGAATTCTTAAAGCCAATTAAAGCCATGAGAGGACAAAGTATATTAATTGGTATTGTAGCTTTATTGATTACAGTTATTATAACGTTATTTATTAGTAAGTGGATTTCTAAAAGCTTAGGTGAGATTACGAATATCATTAGACAGATTGCTAGTTTAAATCTAAAGGGTATTGAAATAACACCAATTATGCTTAAAACAAGAGATGAAATAGGTCTGATGGCAAATGCTACATCTGTAACAAAAGATAAATTAAGTGAGATGGTTGAATTACTTATTAAGTATGCAGATGAACTTGCTATGAGTGCAGACAAGATGAGTAACTTAGCTTCAGAGGTTGTAGAGGATACTGGAAAGGTATCAGAAGTAATGGAAGAATTATCTGCAAGTATGGAAGAAATTAATGCAAGCACAGAAGAAGTAAGCAGTACTGTTGATAGCATTAATGAAAATATCAAAGCAATTACGGACTCTATTGAAACAAGTGGTAAGGTTGCCTTAAATATGGCAGCTAAGGCACAAGATTTAAAAGCTGATACACAACAAGAAAGTGAATATATTTTAGCTTCATATACTGATGTAAAAATGAATATGCAAGATTCAATTAAGCGTGGGGAAGTTATTGCTAAGGTACAAATTTTAGTGGATAGTATTAAAAGTATCACTGAACAAACAAATTTATTAGCACTTAATGCATCAATCGAGGCAGCTAGAGCTGGGGAACTAGGAAAAGGTTTTGGTGTAGTAGCTAGAGAGATTGGAACATTAGCACAACAATCAGGTGATGCAGTAAGTGAAATTGAAGCTGTTATTGCAGAAGTATTAGCAGCAACAACTGATATGAAAAGAAATGCAGAAGTGTCATTAGAGTTTATGGAAAAGCAGATTCATGGAAACTTAAAAACAATTGAGAATACAGCTGAAACATACATGGAAGACTGGAAGCAAGTATATGATATTTTAAAAGCATTAGAGGAAAATGCAGAAATCCTTAAGAATTATTCAGAAAACATTACAGTAGCTGTTTCAGAAGTAGCAGAAGCTATAGCAGAAAATACGAGTGGGATTGTTAATATAGTAAACAGAACTGCAGGTATTCAAGAAAAAGTAACTGTTATGGAAGATGTAATAGAAGGAAATCGTAAGATTTCAAAAGAGTTTAGTGATTTAACAGGTGAATTTACAATTTAAATTGCCACAATTCATTCACAGAATGATGAGATTTGCATAAGATAAAGAATAAATAGCAGTATCTGTAGGGAAAAGCTTTGCAGGTGCTGCTGTTTTTATAAGCAACTAAAAAAATATAAAAAAAGTGTTGACATGAGTAAATGCATGGTGTAAAATAAATCATGTCGTTGAGAGACAACGAGAAAATTTTTGGTGACGATGCGCTTAGGGGAAACACCCGTTCCCATCCCGAACACGTAGGTTAAGACCTAAGCGGCTGATGATACTTGGCTGGAGACGGCCTGGGAAAGTAAGTGGTTGCCAAATTTATGCGCGAGTGGCTCAGTTGGTAGAGCATCTCCTTGCCAAGGAGAGGGTCGCGGGTTCGAGTCCCGTCTCGCGCTCTATATTAGAAGAAGCTGTAACCTTCAAAAGGTTACAGCTTTTTTTGTTTTTTAAATTAATATTTTTGATGTTTCTAAGAGGCGGCATATAAGAATTAGAAATTTATTTAAGAGCAAAAAAATCTTCTTTAAGCATAAAAATAATATCTCTTCATAGGATAGAATAACCACTTTAATCGAGTTAGAACAAGCTGGCAATTATGAGCAGAATAAATAAAAGTGGTGTATTTTATTAAGGGTGATATTAGGGAGGTTTTGAGATGCCAGATAAGGGAAAAAGTAAATCAAGTTCTACAAAAAATAGTAAAGGCAAAAAAGATAAAAAAGAAAACAAAAAAGGAAAAGATAATAAAAAATAAGATTTAGATATAGCACTAAATAAGCTTTTGGATTAAAAGTTTATTTAGTGCTATTTGTTTATATGCATTAAATATATTGGATAGACTCTTATTTGGCATGTGAAGCTCACCTATAAGTAATTTAGCTTTAAAACGACTATTTTTTAGCTAAATTATATTAGGATGCTTCTTTTACAGAAAGAGAATTAAAAAAACTATTTGTTATAAACTTTCCTTTATAGATAAGTTTAGTGCCTCCATAGACAGATAAGAGTAAAGAATTATCAGTTTCACTATCCCAAACTGACTCAAAGAGAAATAATTTATTATTTACAAAGGAGAGAAAGCTAGAATGGTAGTTTAAATTCTCATTATCAGTAGAGATTACAGAAGAAATAGCGGTTATTTGTCCATTAGTATTAATAGAGGTTCCTATTAAAAGTGAATGGATAGAATCTAGATTAAGTATAAGACTTAGGGAATTATCTGAAATAAATGGGATATAAGTATAATTTGTGCTTAACGGTGGTAGGTCACCTGTTGTTCTTTCACTGATTAATTTACCGGTTATAGGGTTGATTGTCTGAAATACAAGTTGATTATGAGTCATAAGAATGAGCACAAGGTAGTCATTGATATTTTCAAGACCTAGGATACTTGTATCATGTGTATCTAACTCTACGTTATAAATAGGGATGATAGTTCCTAGTGTATCTAATAAAGATTCTTCATCTAACATATGAAAGGTATGCGGTGCGAAAGATTGAATGCGGTAGAGAGAAGCCGTACCTGAAAAATCAGAAGAAACAGGAGGAATGAAATACGCTGTATTATTTATGATGGTCATGCCTGAGCTTATATTATCTATATTGAATGGAAGCGTATATTCCTGATCTTTTAATATTGCATGTTTAGGCAATACATTATCTGTAGGAATTGTATTGATATCAGGGCAAAGATAATTTTCTTATTAGGATAATATCAGCTGTAGGACGCTTTAGGGAGATATTAGTATCAAAGTAGACATTATTACCACTTTCAAAATTCGAGATTTTAGGCGTACTAAAATCAAACTTATTACGATGGCCTAAAACATTTAAGGCAATATGTAAATTAATAGTATCGGTTTTTCGAGTAACAGTAAGATATTTACGATCATAATCTAATGAAGAAAAGTCATTAGTAGAAAGATTATCTGTAGGAGCAATATCTAGTATTTGTCCATTATTATACTTTGAGGTATTAAATATTGGTCTAAAATAAAAGGAATAGGTATCATAAAGTGTGGCTGTAAAAGAGTCATAAGCAGAAGGCTGAGCTAGTGAATAGAGGTAATCTTGTTTAGCATGAGTAATATAGGTAGTAGTATAGTTGAAAGTCCCTTTTTGAATATCAAAAGGAGTGGCATAATAACCGTTACTGAGTTCTCCAGTGATTAAGACATTATCTAATACACTTATATTGCCCGCTAAAGTTTCAATTGCCAGTGTAAATTTTTGTGAAGAAACAGAGAGCATATGCAAACTACCAAATAATATTACTATGATGCCTAGTAGTAAGATAAGAAAGAGATGATTTTTAATAAGTTTAATATTAATCAATTTCATAAGGATCTCCAATCTAGATGAATTACTTCGCTTGATAAGATGTAAACTATACTTTATATAGAAAATAGTGATATAAGAAAATAGTGCATACAGCCAATAAGCAAATATAACAGTATAAATACCTTAATGCAAAAGTGTACTAAGCAGTAATATACTGACTATAGCTGTATTATAGGTACACTGCATAATGTGGTCAACCATTAAAAGACAAAAGCATAGTGAAATAAATATAATAGAGATAGTATAGAAGTAAAAAAGACCTTTCATAAATAAAATGAAAAAAGTTTATAAAAAGTGTTGACGTAGGTAATGTAATAGTGTATTATTAATCAAGTCAGCGGCGATAAGCACTGATAACAACGACACAGTAACTTGAGTCGTTACAAACAAATGAACTTTGAAAACAAAATAGTAATCATATAAAC
>NZ_CEVXFV010000097.1:0-5406 GCF_982396655.1 Cellulosilyticum sp.
GTGGCATGGCTCAAAGTAATAATGCTGAGACTTGGAGTGATTATGAAACTGCTATTAGGGTAGTACACCTATATGATGGTTTAGGCCTTATGTTAGGTGATGGCATATTTGGTGTGGATATAGATAGTGTAGAGCTTGATGATCCAGTGGTAAAAGAGGTAGTAACAACATTAAATAGTTACAGTGAGGTGTCTCCTAGTGGGAAAGGTATTCATGTGATTTGCAAAGGGAGTAAGCCACAAGGAGCTTGTAGAAAAGGTAACTTTGAATGTTATGAGAAAGGCAGATTCTTTACAGTTACAGGAAAAGTCATAGGAAACTATACCACATTAAGAGATTGTACAGAGAGTATTAAGCCACTACACACAAAGTATTTGGCAAGGCAAGAAAAGACCTTTTTAACCACACCCTACCATATAGGAAGAGGCGAGTCTTTGGATGATAGAGAAGTCATTGAAAAGGCAAGCAGAAATGAGAAATTTAGAGACCTCTATTACTATGGTGGTAGTTCAGGAGATGCATCTAAAGATGATATGACATTTGTTAATATGCTTATTTTTTGGACAGGTGGCAATGCAGGACAGATAGATAGGATTTATAGGAGTAGTGCCATGATGCGAGATAAATGGAATAGAAGGCAAAGTGGCTCTACTTATGGGAATATGACTATTAATAAATGTTTAAGCACTTATAGAGGTAGTTATTATAACAAGAATTATTACAAATAAGAGGAGAGGACAAAATGCAACAAATAAACTTTAGTGATATACGAACTTATGATTTTTTAAGTTGGGATAATGAAATAGAGCAGGTAAAAAAGTTAAATGAGTTAATGATAGAGGCTGAAAAAAGTAAGCAGAAAACATTATTTAATGAAATGATAAAAGCTATAAAGGCCGAGATGAAGAAGGCATTACAAAAGACAAAGATAAGCTCAAAGCAAGATATTAACTATGAATGTAATGATAGGGGAACGCCTTATAAGATATGGGAAAACTTAGCCTTGTTATATAAAAAGAAAGATATTCAATTACAATATAATGAGTTAAAGAAAGAGATTAAGAGTAACGTAAAATGGTATGTTTATAAAGACTTTATGACCATTATGAATAGTGATTGTGTAAGGACAGGATTACATCTTTCAAGAGATAATCTTTGGGATTTTACTTCTTTTATTGCTAATCAAAATGCATATAATCCAGTTAAAGAATATTTAGAGAAAGCACATGAAAAATATAAAAATACACCAGGGGCAAATGAGCTTGAACGACTCCTTAAAACTATTACCTATGCAGACCACTATACTTATGAGGAAATTTTATTTAATGAAAAAATCATAAAAATATGGCTGATGACAGGCGTAAAAATGGGATTAAACAATGGGCATTTTAATGCAGAATTTACTTTAGTATTTAAAGGGAAACAAGGACTAGGGAAAACAAGATGGTTTAGAGCATTAATGCCAAAGGAAATTTTATTTGATTTCTTTAAGGATGGTGTACAGCTAGACCTTTCAAAAAAGGATGATATTATTCAGGCTACATCTTATTGGCTGTGTGAATTAGGTGAGCTTGGAGGAACTATGAGGAAATCGGATCGTGACGCACTTAAAGCATGGTTAACTTCTCCACAAGATGAATATCGTACACCATATGATAGAAAAGCTGAGAAATATCCACGTAGAACATTCTTTGCTTGTACAGTTAATGATGATGAGTTCTTAAGGGATGATACAGGGAATAGACGTTTCATTGTAATAGATGTAGAAGCTCTTAACCACACCCATGATATTGATGTTGATTTATTATGGGGGCAAATTATGGACATGTACTTTAAAGGTGGGGTAACACATCTTAATCAAGAAGAAATCCAATTAAACAATGAAAGAAACAAAGAGTATATCGTGAAAACAGATGAGCAGTTAATTATTGAGCATATTATCCCACTCAATCAACCTGAAGAAGAATGGGGCTATATTACAAGTACAGCATTATGCAATTATTTAGAGGAGCAGCATGGGAAAAAGTTAACACCTAAAAAGGTTGGAAAAGCATTAAGCAATATGGGATTTGAACAACGTAATACCTCAAAAGGGAAGTTAAGAGGTAGATTTTATAAGATGCCTTATATAAAGGATTACAGTATACCATTTTAATTTGCAACGGATTGCAACGTTAAAACAACATTAAAATTGATTGTACTGTTGCATGTGGATGTCTTGTGGGGCAATGGATTGATGAGGTTTGCAACATTTGCAACAGTAAAAGTAAGAAAAAATATAATAAATAATATATATAGGGAATAGAGGTAACGAGTCACTGCGTGTTACATTTTCAAAAGTTTTTACGTTTTTTACTGTTGTACTGTTGTAACCTATGAGTATCAATGAAATTAAGGTATAAAGTACTGTTGCAGTTAATGTTGCAAGCAACAGAAGTGAAGCAACGGATTGGAGAATAGAGATAAATGGGTAGGTGTGGTTAAAAAAAGAAAGGAACTAAACTAATGAATGAATTAAGATTTGAAGGACTTATTGAGAGAATTACCCTAAAGAATGAAAAAGTAGTTAGATTTACTCTTTTAAATAAGAAGAATAAACGAATCACAGGAACAGTGTTTAATGGTGCCAACACTCGCCACATATACGAGCAGGTAGAGGAGAACGTAGGACAAGTTGTAACTATAACAGCAGAGATGTATGAAACAAGTTATAAGGATAAAAAGACAGAGCAATGGATTAATAGTTATTGTGCGTGTATCAATAAAATGGAATGTAGCCAGCACGCAGCAATGTAAGGTGTAGAGAAAAGAAAGGATAAGGGATTTAGGATGATGAACGTTAAAGAATTAAGAAGAATTGCAGAACAAAATATGCCAGTAGGGAGACGACTACAAGGAAATGAGCAAGTTTACTATTTAGCAATGAGAGGACTATATGGTCAACATAGAAAAGGAGAAATTTCACTACAACAAGCTCAAGAGGAAAAAGAAATACTCACTAAATGGTATGAAGCGTGTGAGAAGAAGGTAGAACCGATTAAAGAGGTGGTTTATCTCAATAAGGATAAAGTAGTAGATGCAGTTATTCTTGAATTAGGCAGATATATGTCATGTGGGCAAAATCATGAGCAAAGAGAGAAAGCATATCCTAGAAAGCTATTTGAAGAGAGAATAGTTAAGGTAATAGATCAGGCATACAAAGAGGCATAATTACACACTTGGAGGTTACACAATGAAAGACAATAATTACAGCACAGTAGAAGGCATCCTTTACAATTTACCAAAGTTAAAGGTTGAAATAGATAATTTAAAGCTAGATTTAGAAGAAGCGCAGGAGGTAGTCGGTATAACAGGAGCAAGTGGAAATGAAAGAGCAGGAAGTGTCACATATGCGTTTAGTAGCGTTGTAGAGAATGAGGTAATAGAAAGAGAGATAAATAATGAAAGACGTATACAGGCTATTTTAAAGGATATACAGAAGAAGGAAAGACAATTAAAACGAGTAGAGAATATATTAAGTATACTAACAGAATATGAGTTACAGCTCATTGAAATGAGATACTTTAAAAGGTATTCAATAGGTAGAATATGTGAGGTAATGGAACTCACAGAAGATGGATTTAATAAGAGAAGAAAGAGATTAATAAAAGAAAGATTAGCACCATTATTTTAAGTGCTAGAAAATTTGTGTGATTAAAAGGGTTGATTTTGTATAGTGTATAGTATATTATATATATTATGTAAATTCCTTATTACGGAAAAAGTTTTAATTTAATATATTTTTGAGGAGATTTATATGAAAAGAATAAAAAAATATATAGCCATGCTATTAGTTATGACTATTGTTTTATGTACATCTAATTTAACTTTTGCTAAGGCTGTAACTAATATTGAATACCTACCAGAAGAATTATTAAAAGCTGATCAAGTGGAAGTTATAGAAAATGGTGATGTTTATTCAAGGGCATATGCGGTAATAGATAATCAAAGAATAGATATAGAATGGAATAGAGAGACTAATGAGGTTTCTTTAAGTCAAGTTGATTTATTAAAAGATGCGAGAAGCTTATCAGAAACAGATAAAATAGAATTAAACTTTAAAATTGAGTTTAATGGAGAATTAAAGCCAAGCTATACTATTGAAACAGAAGAAGGAACATATTCAGTTGTAAGTGGACAACCTCAACAAGCGAGAATGGCAGGAAGTATTAGATTGATACTAGTAATAGGGCAAGCATTAATGAAAACATTAATTGCAATGGCGGCAACTATTACAGTATTATATGCTGGTGAGGAAATACGTCATGCACTTGCATCAGAAGTAGTTGAAACACTTGAAAAGAAAGGGTATTTTCATTATATGGCACTTTTAAATGAAGAAATGACTAGTATGGGAAAAATTAAAAAGCTGTATATTGGTAATGCGTTTGAAACAACAGGAGAAGCAGCAGCATGGTTAAGAGGTGGTGGAAATGTTTGGTCTAAATCATCTGCTTTAGCTAGAATGGTAGCAAATACTGCTGGGGGTGCAATTGGTCCAGAGATTGATTCATATAGCCCAATTAGTGTACAATTAGGACATGACTATTATTACCATTATCATATTATAGGACGTATAGGTGGACATTCATTCTATGGGACACGAGCAACTAAATAATTGAGTGAAATATAATTAAGTAGAGGAAATAAACATGAAGAACTATACATTAAAAGATATAACAACACCTATAAAATTTTCAATTGAAGAAATAGATACTATTCTAAAATACAGATTTAATGCGCAGGTATGTGATAGTAGTTTGATTGGGAAATCTAAACTCGAAAAAGGGATTAAAGAGAGAACATATCATATTACAGATTTAGAGATATTACAATCTATTAGATCTTTTGATGAAAATAGGAAAATAGAAAAAAATATAAATGAAATGTTAGAATTAGGACTAGAGGTTAATGCAATTGATAGAGGAGAAGAATATTTTATTAACTTTGAATTTGATTGTAATGATAGAATAGTTGATATGATTTTTTTGGGACAAGAGTGTGAATATCTTTTAGATGAGACAATAATTCTTCGTGGAAACAATTATCAGCAAGATCAGTTTAATTTAAGTGATTCATCAGAGGAAGGACAAGCACTGATTGAAGAAATTATTAGAAAGAATGAAATATATTATATGGAGTTGTTAAAAAAACATGGATATATTAGATAGAGCCAGATAGACTTTTCTAAGGATATTCATGAGTTAAATTAGTTAATGATAATTATACATTTAATAAATAGTACAGGCTTTGTATTGTAAAAGTATTGTTTTTTTCTTGTTTTTGTCTGTTAAAAAGTATTGGTTAGATGAGGTATTATTATATAGTAATCGTGTAAGAACAACGAAGACGTAATAAATGTAAGTC
>NZ_CEVXFV010000098.1:0-4810 GCF_982396655.1 Cellulosilyticum sp.
CAATGATTTCACATGACTAAAAATCATGAATAACTAAAACTTATAAATGTGAAATGTATATTACTCTCTATACTTACATTATAGAGAGATTAAACTTTTTCGCAACCAATTTTATAAACATTTTTATTTTTTGTTTGATAATATATAAACATTTTTAGTTTTTGTTTGTTTTTATCTTTACTTACATCAAAAACTTCGCATACAAAAAGACGCTATTAAAGCTAGCTTATCTTCATAAACTAGTCCTAATAACGTCTTCTCCTTATCTTTTATCTTTTATCTTTATTTTTTGTCTTCATTTTTTATCTTTGTTTTATCTCTTTATTTTATCTTCTTGTTTTATCTCCTTGTTTTATCTCTTTATTTTATCTTCTTGTTTTATCTTCTTGCTTTATCTCCTTGTTTTTTGTCTTTATTTCCCCACACTTTCATACGTATAATAATCTCTATCTCCCGTGACCTTGCTAATACACCAATATGTCTTACCCTCTTCTTCATAAGCTTTCATCGTAATTACTTGCTCTAGATTTTCATAAACCTTGCCCTGTAACATACTTTCATAAGTTACTGTATAACGCATCGTCTGATCGTCTAATTTCTCTTTATTCTTAATACTCACTTTGCCACCTCTAAGTGTAGGACTTGAACCACCTGTTACCCAACCTCTTGTTTTGACTTCTGGTAAAACATTTTGTTTTGCATCATTACAAAGCATACTATATTGAAGTGCACCATTTCTCGTTTGTTGGGCTCTAATCCATACAGCTAATACATCCTCTGTTTTTTCAAGTTTTAAGTTCTGCTCTAACTTAGCAATTTCATTTTGAAGCTGTTCCTGTAATTCTACTTGTGATGTATAGCGAAGTACTGCCTTATTGCTAGCCTTATCAATGGTTACACCGTCTATACCAAAATAACCTTTTACTTCATTAACAGGCACATATAATGTACCATCTATAATCTTATAATTATAAATCATTTCTCCTGTTTCATAACCTTGACTTGTTACCGTAAGTTCAATTGGCCTTTCATTTAAAGTCGTTATTTTTACTTCATCATTATTTATTTCTTCTTCAGGTTTCAAAAAGCCTTTGAGACTTTCTGGTAATGGTGTAAGTGTATCTTCATATTCTGCATCATAAACAGTGAATGCACTTTCTAACATTGCATAATAGCTGCCCCAAAAGTAAGCTGGTGCATCTACTGTGATATACGCTTTAGTATTTGAACCCTTCTTACCATTCTCCCATTTAAAATCCTTAATTCCCACTTCATTTAACATCCACTTAAAGGGAACATATACCTCATTATTAATCAGTAAGTAATTCGTTACTGCTTGTTTTACCTCATTATTAAAAACTACCTGTTCTGCAAAGATAGGTGTTTGTCCCATCATGCTTATACAACTCCCTGCTACTACTACACATGCAACTGCCTTACTAAAAAACTTTTTCATATTACACGCCCCTCTATTTTTCTATGTACACCTTTAATATAGCACTTTGTATTTTAAATACTTCTCATTTATATTAAATATACTTTGCACTTTTATTATCTTTTATTTTCAATTGTTACTAATAAATAAAGCTGCAATACTAACATTTATAGTTAGTATCACAGCTAATATCTCTTAAGCCACTGCTGACTTACTTTCTTCAATTACTTTTTGATATGCTTTTATATCTGAATGCACTTCCACCTTAAAAGGATTTCTCTTATATTTAAAGATTTTATAAAAGTGGTATACAAACACAATAATGTTTGCAATAAGCGCAATAAAACTTACTACAAATAAAGCTGTTGTATTATGTGATGACTGCACTGCAAATCTAGATGTATCCACGAAACTTGGGAATGTCATTGTAAACATCATCCAAGCAGCTAAAGTATACGCTCTATGCTGAATCCAAGCCCCTCTTTTACTAATAATAAGTGGAATTGTACATGATAATAATAATGCTGCCCCTGCATAGAATGAATGGTCTGATACACAATTATATACATATGCAAAGTTCCATAAATCATATGCAATTACCCAAAACCATAATTGATCTGGCCACAACATATCTTTATTTTTATCCTTACCTACAAAGATGCCCATCCACCCTGAAATAGTAAGGATATTTAATATTCCTGCAATACCATTCATAATATTCCAAGGTCCACCTAACATCCATACACCATCTACAATACCAGGTGTCTGATAACTAAAACATTCAAAATCACGAATAACAGCTTCCATAATATTAACAGCTAAAATAATAGCTGGTAACATTAAAAGATATTTATTATCTTTCCATCCTTTTATGTAACGAATACCCATAAACATAAGGCATCCTGCTAATGCAGAATATACTTTTACCCAATGGAACCATGTTCCTGTACTAGAATCAGCCCCAGCTGTCTTAGGCCAAACAAAAATAGTTAAAAATATAGGTAATGCAATACAGAAAAATAATGAAAAATACTTATTACGACGTGCAGCCTCGTTTACAAGCATCAAGATGCCTAATACTATGAACCACATAATTGCCGATTGCCACGTAATATTCCCAAATAAAAACATAATATACCTCTTTTCTATCTTTTTCCCATACATATATTAGTATATTCTTTAATTTATTTTAATATTTGTACTCTATTTAATTTTATGTATGTATTGTAAATAATTGTATTTATTTACTTCATAAACACATATTTCCATATACAACAAAAGAAATTAACAAAAGGGACAGGTCTCTAAAATTAGTGTGTAACACCAATTTTAGAGACCTGTCCCCATCTATTTTGTCCCCCTCTATTTTTCTAAATCTAAGAGGTATTTTTTTAATTCTAAACCGCCATCATAACCTATTAATTTGCCATTTGCTCCAATAACTCTATGACATGGTATTAGAATCATAATAGGATTTTTGTTATTGGCCATGCCGACTGCACGGCAAGCTTTAGGATTGCCAATCATAATTGCAATCTCTTTATAACTCCTTGTTTCCCCATAAGGTACTTTACATAACGCTTCCCAAACTTGCTTCTGAAAAGGTGTTCCTTTTGGGTTTAAAGGTAAATCAAACTGTTTACGTTCTCCCTTAAAATATTCTTCTAGCTGCTTTGCAGCCTCATCTAGTAACACTGTTCTACACTTGCTGCCAGGTAAATCTTTTTCCTTAGCTGAACTTACCAATGTAATGCCCTGCTTATCACAAGCAATCGTTACCTGCCCTATTGCCAAATCATAAATGTAAAATGCTTCTTCTATATCTACATCATTTGTATTTGTCACTAACTATAACCTCCTACTTTCTAACTTGTTGCAATTATAAATAAACGTTTAAATTTGAAAAGTACTTTACCATCCTCTTGTACTTTATAATAAGCTTTTACCTGTTGTAAAATCTGATTTACAAATTCTGCTTCTAATTTTTCATCGTTAAGCGCATTACAGTAAGGTCTCAGCCCTGTACTTTTGCAAAACTCAACGATTGCCTTTTGACTGTCTAAAATATGATAATAATCTGTTTCCCACATTTCTATTTGATGACTGTATTTTGAAATAATGTCATAATAGGCTTCTGGATTATAATTATAACAGTTCTTACTCCCCACTTCCTTGAAATAAGGTTGCCATTTTTTCTGCATACTCACTTCATTAATACATTTTCTCATCTTCATTTGTTCAAAAAGAGGCACTTGCACAGCTACAACGCCGCCTGAATTTAAATTTCTAAACCAGTCCCCTATAACTTGCTCTTGATTTTTAAGCCACTGTAAACTGGCATTAGAAAATATAATATCTGCTTTATCAAATTCTTTAATAGACTCATTGCAATCCTTAAATATCCATTCTACATTTAAGCCTAATCGTTTCGCCTGCTCTAACATCGTATTAGAATTATCTATCCCCATAATTTCTGCTTCTGGCCACTTATTTGCAAGTACTTTTGTGCTCATGCCTGAACCACAGCCAATATCTATTATTTTCTTTGGATTTTCTATCATTATACGTCTCACTAAATCAATCGAAGGCTGAATCCTTTCCTTTTCAAACTTTCCATAAGCTTTTGCATCCCATTCTCCCATTAATATTCCCCACTCTCATTTATTTTTTATTAAATTTTATTTCTTATTTAACTTCATTTTATATCATCCTTTTGTATAATAAAAATATCGATATTTTATATTTGATATAACTGGAGGGAATATCATGTTAAATGATCTCAACTTATATAAAATTTTTTACACAGTCTGTAAATATCAAAATTTTTCTCATGCAGCCAAAGCTCTTTATATTTCCCAACCTGCTATCAGTAAATCTATGAAATCATTAGAAACTGAGCTGGGTCTTATGCTTTTTTCAAGAGGTTCCAAAGGTGTCTCATTAACTGCTGAAGGGAAACTCCTTTATGAACATCTTAGCCAAGCCTTTGCTTCTATCGAAGAAGGTGAGCAACTTCTGACTAAACTCAAAAACATAGATTTAGGCCAACTCAGATTAGGTGTAAGTTCTACTCTAGGCACTCACTTCTTACTCCCTTTACTCTCTAAATTCACACAAACCTATCCAACTTTACAAGTCCATCTTTTCAATGATAACACTACGCAAACCTTAGACCTCGTTCAAAAAGACCTCATAGATCTGGCGATTGTCAGCTCCCCACTCACAGATACTTTACTGGACTTCATTCCTCTACAACCTATCCAAGACATCCTAGTCTGCAGCCCTAGCTACTACAGCAATATTAGAGACCTGTCCCCGCCCTATTAACAGCAACTTTAGAGACCTGTCCCCACTCTATTAACAGCAACTTTAGAG
>NZ_CEVXFV010000099.1:0-4585 GCF_982396655.1 Cellulosilyticum sp.
CACACGACTAAAAATCATGAATAACTAAATTTTATAAATGTGAAATCTATATAGATGTGAAATCTTAAATACTATATATAGTATAGCATAATAAAGTCAAAAATATATATTTAGACTATATATAAAATAAAATATTTTTCGTTAAATGGGGTAGTAGATATATTGAAAAGGATATAAAAATGGTTAGATTTAGCTAATAATATATTAGATACGTCTAACATAATATTAGGGCTAAAACTGGCAAATATAAAAATAAATAAGATAATTTAAAATAAAAAGTTTGATATTCATTAAAAGAATAACAACTTATGTCAAATTTATTAAAAAACAACAACAAAAGCGTGAAAATGAATGTTAATATATAGTTACATATAAAAAAAAATATGAAATTAAAGCAAGTTATAGATTAGTCTTTAATAAAAATAAGATTAATAAAATTTAGAAATAAATCAATATAAAATAGGAGGCACGACAATGAGTAATGTTCTTGAACAAATCGGTGCATACGGTATCGTTCCAGTAGTAGTAGTTAACAAAATTGAGGAAGCAAAACCACTTGCAAAAGCTTTATGTGATGGAGGACTTCCAGTAGCAGAGGTAACATTCAGAACTGCATGTGCTAAAGAAGCTATCAGCATTATGGCAAAAGAGTTCCCAGAAATGTTAATCGGAGCTGGTACAGTTCTTACAACAGAGCAAGTAGACGAAGCAGTAGAAGCAGGAGCTAAATTCATCGTAAGTCCTGGTCTTAACCCAAAAGTAGTTAAATACTGCGTAGATAAAGGAATACCTGTAACACCAGGTTGTGCTAATCCTTCAGACGTAGAACAAGCTATCGAACTTGGACTTAATGTAGTAAAAATCTTCCCAGCTGAAGCAGTTGGTGGAATTAAACTTATCAAATCAATGGCTGGTCCATACACAAATATGAAATTCATGCCAACAGGTGGTATTAACGCTAAAAACCTTAATGATTACTTATCATTCGATAGAATCATCGCTTGCGGTGGTAGCTGGATGGTAGATCCTAAATTAGTTGCTGCTGGTGAATTTGATAAAATCACAGAAATGACAAGAGAAGCTGTAACACAAATGTTAGGATTCGAACTTGCACATGTTGGTATCAACGCTGAAACAGAAGATGCTGCATCAGAAATCGCTGCTGCATTTGATGGTGCATTCAATACAGGTGTTAAAGTTGGCAATAGCTCAATCTTCGCTGGTCTTGGCGTAGAAGTTATGAAAACTCCATACCTTGGTGCTAAAGGTCATATTGCTTACAAAACAAATTACATTGAAAGAGCTGTAGCTTACCTTCAAGCTAAAGGTATCGAAATCAATGAAGAAACAGCTAAATACAATGCAAAAGGTAAATTAGTAGCAGTTTACTTAAAAGAAGAAATGGGTGGATTCGCTATTCACTTATTACAAAAATAGTTTATAAATAAAAGTTTATAAATAACAACATAACATTGATACTTCATGGGAACATCATTACGTGACCATATACATAAATCATACGTAGCAGCTTGCATAGTGAATAAAGTAATTATTAAGCTGCTACACATAAAACAAGTAGAGTAAATAATATTTTTAAAGATAATAGGAGAATGAATAATGAGTAAAGTAGTTACTTTCGGTGAAATTATGTTAAGACTTGCCCCAAATGGGTATTTAAGATTCAACCAAGTGGATCAATTCCAAGCAACATACGGTGGGGGAGAAGCTAACGTAGCAGTTTCTCTTGCTAACTATGGATTAGAAGCAGAATTCGTAACAAAATTACCAGCACACGAAATCGGTCAAGCAGCAGTAAATGATCTTCGTAGATACGGTGTAGAAACAAAACACATCGCTCGCGGTGGAGAAAGAATTGGTATTTACTTCTTAGAAAAAGGTGCTTCTCAAAGACCTTCTAAAGTAATTTACGATAGAAATCACTCTTCAATCATGGAAGCAACAACAGCTGATTTCAACTGGGATGAAATTTTCGAAGGAGCAGAATGGTTCCACTTCACAGGTATTACTCCAGCACTTGGTGATAATGCAGCAGCTATCTGTTTAGAAGCTTGTAAAGCAGCTAAAGCTAAAGGTGTTAAAGTAAGCTGTGACCTTAACTACAGAAAAAAATTATGGACAAGAGAAAAAGCTGGTCAAGTAATGGCTGAGCTTATGCCATACGTAAATGTTTGTATCGCAAATGAAGAAGATGCAGCTGATGTATTCGGTATTCACGCAGCAGATACAGATGTAACTAAAGGTGAAGTTAACCACGATGGTTATAAAGATGTAGCTAAACAACTTAAAGATAGATTTGGTTTTGATTATGTAGCAATTACACTTAGAGAATCAATCTCAGCTAGTGATAACAACTGGGCAGCAATGTTATACAACGGCGAAGATTTCTTCTTCTCTAAAAAATATGCAGTACGTATTGTTGACCGTGTAGGTGGCGGAGATTCATTTGGCGGTGGTCTCATCTACTCATTAGTTAACAACTATGAACCACAAGCAGCAATCGAATTTGCAGTTGCAGCTTCATGTTTAAAACACACAATCGAAGGCGACTTCAACCGTGTATCAGTAGCTGAAGTACAAGCTTTAGCTGGTGGAGATGGTTCAGGACGCGTTCAAAGATAATAAGTTCTTAGCGAAACACATAAACCCAAAACATATATAGTGATACATCCCTAGTATCACACATTCTAAAAACATTCCTAATTAGTATGATGCATGATTTGTGTCAGAAACATTAATATGGGTTTTACATCATTATTAAGAGATGATGGAGGCGTGTATTAATAGCATAGCTGGGTAGCTATAAGGTTACCTAGCTATAAAAAACGATTAATTCACATACAAGCATACGTGGGTTAATCGTATTTTTTTTATCAAATTTCAATCTATCAAAATTTGGATACACATATTTGAGGGATAAGATTTGATGTCGTGTTTGTTTGAATTGTATTTAAAAAATCAAGATTACTTTAGAGTTATTAGGCGAATAATAATTCTAGAGGCAGAAGGTATATTAGCTAAGTATACATAGCTAAGTACAAGGTAGAAGACATAGGAGGAAGCGAAATGTCAAAAGTAATTTTAGTAGGGGAACCTATGGCATTATTTATTGCTGAAGAGCAAGGTACATTAGATACAGTAACAAGATTTACAAGATCAGCTGCTGGTGCAGAAATGAATGTAGCAATTGGTCTTAAAAGGCTTGAACACGAAGTATGTTATATTACTAAATTAGGAATGGACCCATTTGGAAAATATTTAATTGACTTTTTAAATGGAGAAGGTATTGATACAAGCAAAATTTGTTTTGATGACCACTATCCAACAGCATTTCAATTAAAAGCAAAGACAGAAGAAGGTGACCCAGACGTAGCTTACTATCGCAACGGTTCTGCAGCATCTAATATTACAGTAGACGATGTAGACAGCATTGATATGGTAGGGTTCGATCACTTCCACTTAACAGGGATTTTCCCAGCTATCTCGGATTCATCAAGAGCAACTTTACTGTACCTTATCGAAAAAGCAAAAAATAATGGATTATCAACATCATTTGACCCTAACCTTAGACCAAGTCTTTGGAAAAATAAAGAGCATATGATTGAAATGATTAATAAAATTGCTTTCAGATGTGATACTGTACTTCCAGGCATTGGTGAAGGAAGAATTTTAACAGGCCTTGAGCACGAAAGTGACATTGCCGACTTCTACTTAAATAGAGGCGTTAAAAACGTAGTAATTAAAATGGGACCAAAAGGTGCCTATGTAAAAACAAAAACAGAAGAAAAATATATCGATGGCTACAAAGTAGAAAAAGTTATTGATACAGTAGGTGCAGGCGACGGTTTTGCAGTAGGTTTCTTGAGCGGACTTCTTGAAAAAGAGTCAGTAGAAAACTGCGCAGACAGAGCAAATGCTATCGGGGCAATCCAAGTAATGCACGCAAGTGATAACGAAGGACTCCCAACAAGAGAAGAATTATTTGCATTCATGCAAAAAAGATAATTCTCATATATAAAACGACTAAAGATTGATTAGTCATAAATTAAATTAGTGTTAACAAGTGTAGTGAAAAAGTGTGTTTATATAAGTAGTTTTTAATGTAAATAATAGTGTGATTATATATAGTAAAAGGTGAGCTTAGTAGTGTGGGCTCACCTTTTTTACATTCAGCATCCCTTGGGGACAGGTCTCTAAAAATGGTGTTATAGGAGTGGGGACAGGTCTCTAAAAGTGATGTTATAAGAAAATGGTGGATACAATGGAGATGATTTAGGATTTGTGAAGATGCTTGGTTAATTTGTGTGAGGGGAATCTTTTGTATAATATATAGAGCGTGGTACTAAGTATAATTAAGATACTAATCCATTGAGATGTGGAGAAGATACCCAAGTACCCTCTTTTAGTGTCATAGCGTAGAAATTCAATAAAAAACCTAAGAATAGAGTAGCTTAATAAGTAAATTATAATTGTGTTAAGTTTGGAATATATACTCAAGTACCAAATGATGAAGGATAGTGTGAAAAAAAGAAACCTAGAAGTAGACATAGCAAACAAGCCCTTGGAT
>NZ_CEVXFV010000100.1:0-3850 GCF_982396655.1 Cellulosilyticum sp.
CATTAAAGATTAAAAATGTTAGCCAGGTATTAAACAAATAAAAGTGTTTTTTGAAAGGAGATAGTAAATGAGTGTAGAAGCTTATTTGAAAGCTGCGAATAGAGGAGATTTCCAGTGGGAGTGTGATGAAACAACAGATGGAATTGGCATGGGAGGAGTACTTGTTGAATCTACTAGCCTAAAAGGAAGAACAGCAACAATAACAAGAGAAGAAGCTAATAGCTTTGTTGTAGAGGTAGAGTTAGAACATGAGCCAAATTACGTATGTGATTATAGAGCAAGTAGAAAGAGCGCACGCATTTTGGCAGAAAGATTAATAAAGCAAGATATAGAAAAACAATAAAAGTGATTTTTGAGGAGGTAATAAGATGAAAATTGAGCAAGAAACAAAATGGATTGTAGATGATTTAACTGAATTTAGTGTAGATGATGATGTTGAAGTAATTTTAACAAGCGGAGAAAAAATTATAGGCACAATTGATTGGATGGATGGAGGAGAAGCTACTGTAGATAGTGAAAAAATGGGTAATGTAATGATTAGTATAGATGATGTTGAAGAAATATCACATGTTGATTTAAGCAATTAATAAAATGACTTTTTGGTGGTGCTGGTCCAGTGGCCTGCACCGGAAAGGAGAAATATGATAAGAACACTTTTAGATGATTTGTTCAAGCTTAGTACAGAAGATATGTATCGTGTTTTGAATGAAGTAGAGGATGCGATAGCTTATGAGTATACAGAACAATATAGATATGTGTAAGTATTATCTCCTAAAACCAATTAGAAGAAAGTACAGATACATACTTAATAAGTGTAATAAGAGGTGAGATAACATGAAAAGATGCACAGGAGATACATGTAATATCAAAGATGGAGTATGTTGCTGCTATTGTGATTTAAAAGATGAATGTACAGAATTTTATAAATGCGACATTGAAGAAGTATTAGAATATGGATGCAGTGATATGGAAGAAGATGTTTAAAATTTGCTTTTGAGAAGGTGAAACATGAACAATTTTGAGAAGATTAAAAGCATGACAATAGAAGAAGCTGAGAATATACCAAATACATTACTTTCTACTCTTTGCAGGAACTATTGCAGAGGATGCAAAGAAAGCAAGTATGATTGCAAAGAAGCAATGAGAAAATGGCTTAATGAAGAAGCAAATTAATCTTTTAGTGAGGTGGATAAAATGGAGAATTGTAATTTAAAAGTATTCAAGATGAATGACATGGAGTGGTGGTGTACTCATATGAGTTTAGATGAGTTTTATCCTTGGTACTTAGAAGAACATGGATTAGCAGAAGATGATAATCCACGAGATGAAATTGAAGAGTGTGACTTAGACAATGACGGTATGTGGTTTTTCTTTGATGATGAAGAGAACATAAAGAGACTTGAAAAAGAATTAAAAGGTTTTGATGAGTTGTGTAAAGGTGGAATAGGAGATATAGAAAGAAAGTACGATGGCATAGCTGAAATGGTTTCTTTCAGAAAAGCAATTGAACTAAATGGTAAGTATACTGGATCATATTGTATAGCTACTACAGATTGGTAGTTACAAATTAATATTTGAAAAGGTGGGTAAAAAAATGAAATACATATCAAAAGAGCAGTTTAGAAACGCTGGCGAAAAGGCAGTAAATAAAATAATGGAGTGGTGGGAACCAGAGGATGGAGATTTAGTTGCATGTAAAGTTTATGGGACTCACTTTTTGGGAGATGCATTAACAGAAGAGAAAATATGGGTAAGTTTTGTAGGGGATGTAAGCATAGAAGATGTGAAGAAAGATTATATACCTCTTCTTACAGAAGGTAAGCTTATAAAGTTTATTGAACATTGCACAGGATGGCCGGTAACAATATATAACCAATGTGGATGGTATATTGTCGAACCTATGCCAAAGGAAGAAGAAGAGTTTTATAGTAAGCCAGAACATAATGCGGATGCACCTAAATGGTGGCTGGAAGAAAAGAAGTTTTTGGAATGGGAACTTATTGATGCACTTTGGAAATGTGCATGTGAAGTTGCAACAGAAGCTTATCGCAAGCAAGTGAAAGAGAATAAACTAAAGCCTTTATTTGATGTTATTGAAAGACTAGAGGATGCAGGTATGCTTGACCTTGAGATTGAGGTATATACAAATGGTGAATATAAGACAGTTGAGGATTTAGTTAATTCTTTAGAAGATGAACTTAGTTATGCAGCTGAATGTTGCGAGTAAGTTAACATTTTAGTAAAGGAGAGAGTTAAATGTGTAATTGTATATCAGGAATAGAAAAAGAACTAAAAGAGAAAGGCTACCAAGATGCAACTATAGGTGGAACTGCTTTTATTGTAGAGGGAGATAAATTAGTTCTTAGAACTGTACAAGATTGTAAATTTAAAGATGGAGTGACAAAAAGCGGTAAAGATAGGATTAAAAATACGCCTATAAAACATGATTACTGTCCGTTTTGTGGAGAAAAGTATTGATAAAATTGACTTTTCATTAGGTTAAGGAAAGGGGATTTTAGATGTACATAGAAAGCATAATACCAATAACAGAGTTTAAGATCCTCTTCTCTTATGTTACAAAAAGAGGTAACAAGAAGGAGCGTGAAGCTATAGTGAAAAATATAAGTGAAGAAGCTGCAAGACAAGCTTTTAGCTTAGGAATAGCTGATTACAACGCTAGAAATAAACATAGACCTTACTCTAACGTACAAATTCTAGAGGTTAAGGCAGTAGACTTTGATACATTGACAATTTGATGATAACCATTGAAATAACACTATATCGAATCCCTTATAAATAAGGGTTGCCTAGCTTAAACCACTAGCCATGGTATTAAGTGCAAAAAGTTAAGTGGTAACGGCGTAAAAAACACCACGGTACGAAGTACATAATACCGATTTAACAAGGGTTATAAGCAGTTTTATCCTTATCAGTTTTAGGCAATATGACTGATAAGGTGATATGAGTGTTAAAGGAGTTAACATTATTCGGAGAAATAGACAAAGTACAAATAGCAATAGATAGGATTAGAGAGTTTGACCCAAGTAAAACTGATCCTAATAAAATTTATATAGTGCCATTCAGCGGTGGGAAAGATAGCTTAGTAGTACATAAGCTTATGGAACTTGCAGGAGTTAAGTTTAAAGCGGTTCATGCACCAACTATAGAGTTTAAAGAAACATATAAGTACATAAGAAAATACTTCCCTGATGTAGAACAGCAAAAGCCAAAGAGATTTACAAATAGAGTAAAAAGAAAACAGTTTGTAGGCAAGCCTAAGACAATGTTTACGCTAATAGCTAACAGGAAAATACCACCTACACGACAAAATCCTTATTGTTGCTCGGACTTAAAAGAAAATGTAGGAGAAACTGGAGACACTATTGTATTAGGGATAAGAGCTGAAGAAAGCACAGGAAGAGCAGGGCGAGGAGTAGTTACATTTTGGAATGGCAAGACGTGCATAAATCCTATAGTCGATTGGACATGGGATGATGTATGGGAGTTTATAAAGTTTTACAACTTAAAGTACAATCCACTTTATGATATGGGTTTTGATAGGGTTGGGTGCCCTGGATGCCCTAAATCAAAAAATCAAAAGAAAGAATTAGAAATGTTTCCTGAATGGAGAAATTGGTATCTAACAGCATTTAAACACATGCTTAAAAATTTAGATACTGATAAATGCCAGTGGAAAACACCTGAGGATGTTTTACACTGGTGGTTAGGTGAATGTGAAAAAGAACGAGCAATGGAAGGACAACTTGAAATAGGTTGTGAGTTTATAAACTAATAAAAATGAATTTTGATATGTTCCCGATATCTGTGTCGGGAACATGAAGATAAAATA
>NZ_CEVXFV010000101.1:0-3846 GCF_982396655.1 Cellulosilyticum sp.
TACGGTGGTGTGAGAGGTCGGATAATCAATTAATGGTTATCCTCCTACTCGATTTCTTAACTATTGACATGGCGTTTACTTCAGGTGCTAAATTATAGTTAGAAATATTATAATAGAAAGAATATATTTATAGAAGATAGGGAGATGGGCATGCAAACACAAAATAGTAGTACAAGAAAAATAGTATTAACGGCATTATTTATGGCAATTGGGATGATATTACCTTTTATTACAATGCAGATTCCAAGTATAGGAAATATGCTTCTACCCATGCATTTACCAATTATTCTTTGTGGCTTTCTTTGTGGTGGTCCATACGGGTTTGTAGCAGGAGCGGTGGTACCACTTCTAAGAAGTGTTATATTTGCTGCGCCTCCCTTCATGCCAACAGCTGTGGCCATGGCCTTTGAACTTGCTACTTATGGCTTGGTATCAGGGTTAATGTACAAAAGATTACATGATAAAAAGTGGGGAATTTATATTTCATTAATCAGTGCTATGATTTTAGGGAGAGTGGTATGGGCAGTTGTATCCATAGGACTTTATAGTATGTTAGGCAATGTCTTTACATGGAAGATTTTTGTGATGCAGGCTGTAGCAAATGCCATCCCAGGAATTATCTTGCAGCTTATTTTAATTCCATTATTGGTTTATAAATTAAGCAAACAGGAAAGTAGGAAGTATGTATGCTAGAGAATAAATTAAGGCAAAGTTGTAAAGCACGTTTTATGCCGGCTAAAAAGGCGATAGAAGAGCTGCTTGTAAATTCACATAAGGACGTTTTACTTGTTGCCATAGATGGTAAATGTGCTAGTGGCAAGACGACGCTGGCATATTATCTAAAAGCGTCATATGATTGCAATCTTTTTCATATGGATGATTTTTTCTTACAGGATGCACAGAGAACACCACAGCGTTTAGCTGAGATAGGCGGAAATATAGATTATGAACGCTTTGCTTTAGAAGTAATAGAGCCTGTCAAAAAGAGACAAGACGTTATTTATCGGCCATTTAGCTGCATGGAAAGAAGGATGAAGGAAAGCATTAAGATAACACCTAAGCGACTTAACATTATTGAAGGTTCCTACAGCATGCATCCATACTTTAAAGATCCATATGATATACATATCTTTATGGACATTGCAGCAGCTCAGCAAATAGAAAATATACGAAAGAGAAATGGTGAGGAAAAATTAGTACGCTTTAAAAATGAATGGATTCCTAAAGAAAATGCCTACTTTGAAAAGTTTGGGATAGGTAAAGAGAGTATGCATATAAATTGGTGTGATATTAAAAATAAATAATAAGATTTATATATTGACTTGGAGTAAACTCCAGGGTGTAGCATAAAAGAAAAGCTAGATTTGGAGGAGCGATAGATTATGACTATAGCAGAGGCAAGTAGAAGATTTGATCTAACCGCGAATACATTAAGATATTATGAACGTATAGGCCTTATACCTCATGTAAATCGTAATAAAAGTGGGATTAGAGATTATACAGAAGAAGATTTAGGATGGATTGAGTTTATAAAGTGTATGCGTAGTGCAGGGATTTCCATAGAGGCACTTATAGAATATGTGGCTATGTTTAAGCAAGGTGCTTCAACGGTAAAGGCACGTAAGGCACTTTTAGTGGAGCAGCGCAGACAGCTTGCAGAGCGCATTGAAAATATGCAAGCAACATTGGAAAGGCTAGATATGAAAATTGATGGTTATGAAGAAAGAGTGCTAGTTAAAGAAGCAGAGTTACTAGACGAGAGATAATATGTTAGAAGGAGCTATCGCAAAATCATTTGATATGTGCGGTAGCTCCTTTAAATTAAAAAACAATTAGCAAACTATTTCATGATTACTCAATTTCAGCATTCCAAACGCGCATTTGGGTTAGGCCTCTATTACCCCAAGCATAATAAGGAATTAGCGTGAGTTGGCAAGGGGTAAGGTGTGGCCGATTAAAGGCGTAGAGCGTTTGAGTATCTTGGAGGCGGTAACCCTCAATTTTAATTTCTGTGATGCCATTTAGTTTAACAGGGTCATATGCCTGTGGAACTGGAGTGGCATCTTTTTTGATATAGAGGGAAAGAATGTCTTCATTATTATCTATGCCTTCAAGGCAGTAGATAAGGGGGCCTCTTGAAAATGCAACTTTGCCATAGTCACTGCTTACCTTAGAATTTGCAAAGATTCGTTTGGTGCACATATCAAAGGTGACAGTTAAGTCATCTGTAGGTGCAAAATTCTTTGTAATATAAGCATACCCATCTTTGATAATATAGTCTGTTTTTTGGTCATTAAGTAAGATAGTAGTATGGGCACTCCAGAAAGGCAATCTGATAGCTAATGTTAAAGGCATTGTATCATGAGTAGGTTCAAAGGTATAAGAGACAGTATCATCATAAGGGTAAGCAGTAGTGACATTAAGTTTGCCTTGTGGCAGTTTAAGGGTGCCGCCAATGAATAGATGTGAATAAACAGTATTATCTTCTATGCTCCAAGCATATTGCGCAAGAGAAGATATCAGTCTAGCTACATTAGGTGGGCAGCAAGCGCAGGTAAACCATTTAGGTCTTTGCGGTAAAGTATGACGATGTGTAACCGCCTTGCCAGATATGCCAGGAATGACTTCAAGAGGATTAACATAGAAGAATTTTGTACCATCATGTTCCATGCCAGCTAAGACACAATTATATAAGGCACGCTCCATCGTATCGGCATATTGGCTGTTTTTCTCTAAGTCTAACATTTTACGGGCAAAGAAAATAAGGCCAATGGCAGCACAAGTTTCGCCGTAAGTGGTATCGTTAGGGAGATGATAATCTTCTGTAAAGGCTTCGCCTTCATAAGCTGAACCTATGGCGCCAGTTACGTACATGCGCGCAGATGTAATATTATGCCACAAGGTTTTACAAGCTTTTACAAGGCTTTCATCATGCGTGCTTTTAGCCACATCTGCCATGCCGGTGTAGAGATATACTGCGCGAACTGCATGACCTACGGCTTTCGTTTGCTCGCGTACAGGAAGGTGAGATTGGGTATATTCTTTGTCCTGCGCATTTGCATTCCAGACTGTCCAATTCCTTTGTTCACATTCTTTAATGAAGTAGTCAGAATCTACACCTCTTACATTGATGAAATGAGTGGCAAGCTCTAGATACTTGGTATTTTGGGTATAGTGATATAAACGCATGAGTGCAAGCTCCACTTCAGGGTGTCCAGGAAAGCCAGGTGTATTTTCTTCAATGAAACGGTGGTATATATGGTTTGCCATATTTTCCATAATCTCTAGAAGTTTGGTTTTGCCAGTACATTCAGCATATGCAACGGCTGCTTCTATCATATGTCCCGCACAATAAAGTTCATGAGCTTCTAGTAAGTTTGTCCATCTTTTATCGGGCTCTTTCACAGTAAAATAAGTATTCAGATAGCCATCTTTATGCTGTGCTCTGCCAATTAAGTCAATAAGCTCATCACAGCGTTCTTCAAGCGCCTTGTCAGGCGTAATAAGCAAAGAATAAGCAGCAGCTTCTAACCACTTGGCAACATCACTGTCTTGAAAGACCATACCATAAAATGTATCTTCACAGTTACCTGTTTCGAGCATCTTGGCGGCGGCTTTAAAATTATCTATGGCATGACTTTTTTCAGCACCAGGCACTGCATCATGTAGAACTTTCTCTTGATAAGGAATAACCACATCTTTTATAAGCTTTTCATATTGTCCCCAAAACTTATCCGAAATCTTAAAATCCTTGAGTAAATCAGTCATTATTCAAACCTCCCTAAGTACAAATATAGAGAAACCAACTAAAACCTTGAAATATACATGTACGTAAATAGGTTTCTC
>NZ_CEVXFV010000102.1:0-3739 GCF_982396655.1 Cellulosilyticum sp.
TTGGAACAGGCTAGGTATGAAAAAGAAAAGATACTAGAACAGTATCATGATGGTAAGAAGCAACATGAATTATTTATGTCTCTATTTGAGATTGAAGATAAATTAAAGAAACTTAAGGCTGAAGGTTTTAACTCAGTACTTGAGTGGGAGATATTAGCGTTATTAGAGGAGGTATTATGAGAAAGATTAAAAAATGTAAGGCCAAAAGAAAAAATTATAAAACCATGTGCAGGGTTAAAGATAATGTGATAGAGCATCATGAGAGACAAATTGAGCGAATGCAAGAAATAATAAATGATTTTAATAGAGATATTTTATCATTAAAAGATTGCAACCTATTACTTTATCAAGAAAATAAAAAAGCAAAAAAAGACTTAATTAGGGTTAATAGATTATTCATTGATACATATAACACTATGCAAGAAATAGATGCAAAACGTGAAGAGCTGGTAAGAGAAAATAATTTACTCCATGATACGCTTAAAAGTTATAAAATACCACTACATAAAAAGTCATGGGCTGAAATTAAATATCAAATTAAGGCTTGGGTAAAACAGTTTGATGAAAAGTAAAGGAGAAAATATGATAGTAGAAACAAGAGTTAGTGTTAACTTTAAATTTACAGAAGTAATAAAAGAAGAAAATATTGATAAGGTAAATGAAAAGCTTTGCGATAAAGAACAAATCGAAAAGAACAAAAAAGATATGTATAACTACATTGTAGACGCATTAGATTTAGATGGTAGCGGAGTAACAATTAATAATATATCTATTGATGTAGTAAAATTAGATAATTAGCAATCCCATTAAATTGTGTAAGGGATTATGAATCAATAGAGAAAATAAAACAAAACAGGAGAAATAAACATGAAAAACTCATTAAACGACTTAAATAATTATTTATTTGAATCATTGGAACGATTAACAGATGATTCTATTAATAATTTAGAACTTGAAAAAGAATTAAAACGTGCTGATATGATTTCTAAGGTTGCTAAAACAATCATAGATAATGCTAATGTAGGTTTGAAAATCAAAAGGCATTTAGATGAATATAACAAAGGTGAAAATTACAAAATACCAGGTATGTAATTATGGCAAATATAATATTTACAGAGCCAATTAAGCAATATATATACAAAAATGCAGAAGGCAAGACAAATGCTGAAATGGCAGAGGAATTAAACAATGTATTTAATACTAGCTTTACATGTATGCAAGTTAAAGGATTTAAGAGTCGTGACAAAACAATAATTAAAAAGAAAAGGTCAAAACCATTTCAATATACTGAAGAAATGAAAGACTTTTTAATTAAAAATATACCTGGTACATACAATAGTGAACTTGTAAAGAAGTTTGAAGAAAAATTCAATACGGCTATAACGGTACACCAAATAAAATGGTTTAAGCAAACTCATGGTGTTAAGAGTGGCATTGATCCACGCTTTAAAGTAGGACAACCCTCAGCTGGACCATATAAAAAAGGTGAATGTGCGCCAGGTTGTGAAAAAGGATGGTTTAAAAAAGGTCAAGCTCCAAAAACAGCATATCCTATAGGTGCAAAAAGAATACAGAATGGTTATGTGCAAATCAAAACAGGTAAAAATAAATGGGAGTATGAAAAATACTTAGTTTGGGAGGCAGTTCATGGGCCAGTACCAGAAGGTTATGTATTAATACCATTAGACGGTGACAAGCTTAATTCTAATATTGACAATTTGGCTATTATATCAAATACAGAAGCGTTGATAATGTCTAAGGATGGTTTGTATTTTGATGATGCAGAATTGACCAAAACAGGAACGCTTATTGCTAAGAATATAGACCGTTGTAATAAGTTGAAGAAAATAAAAAGGAAGGTGGACTAAATGAAAAGAGATTATGTTATCGGGGAAGTATTGGACAAGCAGACAGGTGAAAGAAGTAAAGAGTGGGGCTATAGAGTAGGTAGAAAGTGCCAAATAAATGATGAAAATGTTCAAGAGGGTGCTTGCTTATTTGTTTATTACCCAGAACGTGAATCATTCTTTAGAACATCGTTAATTATGAGTGTTGAAGAAACAGATGGAGGTTTATGGGTTGAAACAATGAATAGTCAATATAGATTTGATAGAGTTGTAGAATCTGAATACAGTAAGGCCCCATATCATATAAGTATTAACCAAAAAGGATATATTAAGCTTACTGAAGAGGGGGTAAAACATTGGAATAATGTAGATAAGGCTAATACCTTCTTAAAAGAAGTTGAGCCTAATATTATCAGCGGTCCAATATGGGAGATATTTAAAGTATTTAATAACGTACTTTATGTAGGGTCAGAGCCTTTTGGAATTGGCATGATTAAGTTAGATAAAATAAATACTGATATAGAGTAGGTGATATTGTGGAGCGTAAAGAAAGAATTAATATGATGAAAGCTTGCATCATTGCAAATTGCAAACGTGTTATTTACTTATTAGAAACTAATGAACTTGAAAGACGTGTTGATTGTTCATTAAGTGCAGAGCTTAAGCAAAAGATGGCTGAAATTAGACGTGATATGGTGCAACTTGGAAAGGATTTATAAAATTAACTAAAGGGGTGACAGCGTGAAGGCTAAAGACAACTATTACAGGAAAATAGAAGGCATATTACACAATGTGCCAAAGTTAAGAATTGAAATTGATAACTTAAAACTAGACCTAGAAGAGATAGAAGAAATTATGGGGATTCATGGTCAAAGTGGGAATGTAGCTGCTGGATCATCAACTTATGCTTTTAATAGTACAGTAGAAAATGAAGTCATTGACCGTGACGAAACTCTACAGGACAAAAGAAAAAAAATTAATGCCTCAATATCTAAAGCAGAACGGAAGTTAAAAAGAATTGAAAACAATCTGCAAATATTATCTGAAAGTGAGATGCTATTAGTAGAGCTGAAGTATTTCAAAAACTATACCAATGCAAGAGTATGTGATGTATTGGATATCTCAGATAGTGGATTAACCAAAAGACGTAAGCGTATCATAGTTGAAAAGCTTATGCCCTTATCATGGTGAGGATTTGGTACGAATTTAGTACGGTTTTAGTAACATTAATTTACCTAAAACTTACCATAAAAGTACATAGAAAAGTACAGTTTTAACATGTTATATTTATATAGTCGAAAGACACAAAGAACACCTGCTGATTGATTGCTTACCAGTATGTGTCATTTTGAACCTCCTTTTGATTTTAGCCCCTTGGTTATATACTAAGGGGCATTTTTGATGCAAGGGGTGAAAAATATATATGCACTATAAAGAATGCTATGGGTGTCGTAAAATGATGCCCAAGTCAAATAAAGGGTGCTATTGCCCAGAGTGTAGGGGTAGCATTACTGAATCTAAAAAGCAGTATAGTGTTAAGGCTGAAACTGAGAAGGTGTATAAATCAGACCAGTGGAGGCGAACAAAAGAAGAAGCGTTAAAGCGTTCTCATTATATGTGTGAGGTGTGCGAGCATATGGGCATCGTTAAACGTGCCGATGCAGTACACCATATTATCAAAGTTGCAGATGGAAACAATTCAACTCACTTTGACCTTAACAATCTTGTTTGTGTTTGTGATAAACATCACAGAAAGATTGAAGGACTTAACAAAAATGAATTAATTGGATACTTGTCAGACCTCTTGGGATAAAATTTCCATTTTTTTTATATAGAAAGGGGACCTGAGAGGGGGAAGTCATCTTTATTAAAATTTCCTTTATGGGTTTTTT
>NZ_CEVXFV010000103.1:0-3698 GCF_982396655.1 Cellulosilyticum sp.
GTGGCATGGCTCAAAGTAATAATGCTGAGACTTGGAGTGATTATGAAACTGCTATGAGAGTAGTACATCTTTATGATGGTTTAGGTTTTATGTTAGGTGATGGCATATTTGGTGTGGATATAGATAGTGTAGAGCTAAGTGATCCAGTAGTAAAAGAAGTTATAACTACATTAAATAGTTATAGTGAGGTGTCTCCTAGTGGCAAAGGTATCCATGTAATTTGTAAAGGTAGTAAGCCCAAAGGAGCTTGTAGGAAAGGCAACTTTGAGTGTTATGAAAAAGGCAGATTCTTTACAGTAACAGGCAAGGTGATTGGTCAGTATAACACCTTAAGAGATTGTACAGAGAGCATTAAGCCATTACACAAAAAGTATTTGACAAGTCAAGAAAAGACTTTTTTAACCACACCCTACCATATTGGAAGGGGCGAGTACTTGGATGATAGAGAAGTCATTGAAAAGGCAAGTAGAAATGAGAGATTTAGAGACCTCTATTATTACGGCGGCAGCTCAGGAGATGCATCTAAAGATGATATGACATTTATAAATATCCTAATCTTTTGGACAGGTGGTAATGCAGGGCAGATAGATAGGATTTATAGAAGTAGTGCCATGATGCGAGATAAATGGAACAGAAGACAAAGTGGTTCGACTTATGGAAGCATGACTATTAATAAATGTTTAAGCACTTATAGAGGCAGTTATTATAACAGAAATTATTACAAATAGGAGGAAATAGTGATGAAAGCACAAAAACAAAGTTTATATGAGGCAAGTTATATTTTTACAAATGATAAGGGCAGAAAGACGATTAATACAAGTTTACTAGCAGAGCATATTAGGGAGCAGGCAAATTACTATATTGTAAAAAGACAGGGGAGTGAAACATTCTTTGTTTATTGGTATGACAATGGCTACTATAAACATCTTTCAACAGGAGAAATAAAAGCCATGATTAAAGAATATATCCCACTTGAAATGCGTAAGCCGACAGTATGGGAAGCAACTTATAAGGACTTAATATCTACTAACAATTTTATTAATCATGAACAGCTCAACACAGAGGAACATCTTATTAACTTTAAAAATGGCATCTTAAATACAAAAACATGGGAAATGATGGAGCATAGTCCAAAGTATCTTTTAACTTATCAAATTCAATACAACTATAACAAGGATGCAGAGTCACCAAAGAAATGGAAGGAATTTATTGAGACATTAGTGTCAGGTGATAAAGATACAGCATGTACATTGCAAGAATGGTTTGGACTTAATATATCAAACTATAATGCGAATCTTTGCAAAAAGTCAGTAGCTCTTTGTGGAGTTGTAGGTAATACTGGTAAGTCAAAATTTCTTAAGATGTTAGCACAGATTATAGGGCTTAATAACATTTGCAGTAAATCAATTCAAGACTTATCAGCTAAGTTCGGTGCAGGTGCATTATATGGCAAGAAGTGTGTTCTCATTGATGACCAAAAAGCAGCTAATATTGAAGATGGTAGTACATTTAAGGCGATAACAGGTGATGGTGTAATTGAGGCAGAGTTAAAAGGTAAAGATCCATTCTCTATTACATTTACAGGAGGCATTACTTTTACTTGTAATGAGATGCCATATATTAAAGACGATAAAGGAACACATATGTTTGAGAGGTTTTTAATTATACCTTGCAACAATGTAATACCACCAGAGAAAAGAGATAATAGGCTTTTTGAGAAGATGGAAAAAGAAATAGAAGGCATTATTGTTTGGGCGGTTCAAGGCTTAAAAAGACTTATACAAAAGGGATTTGTTTTAACTGAGAGTGAGATGAGCAAACAAGCAAATATCCAATATAGAGCTAGTAACGATAGTTTATTTAGATACATTATAGAAGAATGTATTGTTACAGGTGCTAGTAAGGATAAAATTCATAAGCCAGAATTTGAAGAACGCTATACTCAATTTTGTGCAGCTAATGGTATTACAGCATTAAGTAAAACGAATATAAAGGAGAGAGCTGAAAAGAATGGGATAATTTGCAATAAATACAATGGCTATCATCATTATAGAGGAATAAAGTATAAAACTAACTTAGGGAATGTTAGGGTGTAAAGGGGAAAGATTATTCCCCAAGCAATCCATTGAGTATCATAGGTTATATTATTTTAGGGAATATAGGGATATATATTTAATAGAAAAATAAAAAGTATAAATATGTAGAGGTATAGAAGTATATAAAAATATAAAAGAGAGTTGAGAAATTATTCCCCAAATTCCCCAAATGCTTTAGGCTATGCGTATCAATGGATGGAAGATATAAATAGAAAACTACTACTTTCCCCAATTCCCCAAAAGGTAGCCAATGGATTGCTATATAGATAAATGGGTAGGTGTGGTTAAAAATAAATACAACTAATCGAGAGGAAGATTTAACGTGATAAATAAACTAAACTTTGAAGGATATATAGAAAAGATTAACTTTAAGAATACGCAAGTATTGAAGTTCACTGTGTCTAACACGTGTAATGGAAGAAATAAAAAGATTACTGCAACTGTATTTAACAGCTATGACACAAAAGGAATATACGAGCAGATAGAACACTTGATAGGAAAGTTGGTAGTTGTAGTAGGAGAATTGTATGAATCAAATTATAAGGATAAGAATACAGACCAATGGGTTAACAGCTACTGCGTACAGGTAAAAGAATTAATTCAAAGATAATACAAAAGGAGACTAGCGATGGACACTAAAACACTTGATAGATTAGCAAAAGCAAATGCACCATTAGAGGCAGGAGCTACATTATTTGAAAGATGGTACTATATAGGGCTTAGAGGTTTGTATGCACAATACAAGGCAGGACAAATCAGTTTAGAACAGGCTGAGCATGATAAAGAGGTTATAGTAGATGCTTTTGCAGCACATATAGAAGGCCCAGAGAAAGAGATTATATATTTGAATAGAGATAAAGTAGTAGAGGCTACACTTCTTGAATTAGGTAGATATATGTCATGTGGACAAAACTTTGAACAAAGAGAGAAAGCATATCCTAGAAAGTTATTTGAAGAAAGAATAGTTAAGGTAATAGATCAGGCATATAAAGAGGCATAATTACACACTTGGAGGTTACAAAATGAAAGACAATAATTACAGCACAGTAGAAGGTATCCTTTATAATTTGCCAAAGTTAAAGGTTGAGATAGATAATTTGAAGTTAGACTTAGAAGAAGCTCAGGAAGTAGTAGGTATAACAGGAGCTAGTGGGAATGAAAGGGCAGGAAGTGCCACATATGCGTTTAATAGCGTTGTAGAGAATGAGGTTATAGAAAGGGAAAGAGATAATGAAAGACGTATACAGGAGATTTTAAAGGAGATACAGAAGAAGGAAAGACAACTAAAGAGGGTAGAAAATATATTAAGCATACTGACAGAGTATGAATTACAACTAATTGAGATGAGATACTTTAAAAGGTATTCAATAGGTAGGATATGTGAGGTAATGGAGCTGACGGAAGATGGATTTAATAAGAGAAGAAAGAGATTGATAAAGGAAAGATTAGCACCGTTGTTTTAAGTGTTAGAAAATTTGTATGATTAAAAGGGTTGAATTTGTATAATAAATAATATATTAAATATATTATGTAAATTCCTTATTCCGGAAAAGGTTTTAATTTAATATATTATTGAGGAGATTTATATGAAAAGAATAAAAA
>NZ_CEVXFV010000104.1:0-3676 GCF_982396655.1 Cellulosilyticum sp.
TACCGTAAAGATTACCAGCACCAAACCTAGATGATAAATCTTGAATAGGTGTAGAGCATATATTGTCTATCCCTATTAGCTCAGCCATCATAGAAATGTATTTTGACTTACCAGTGTCACCACTCCCAAATAGTGCTACTGACTTCTTACACATATTTGCATTGTAGTTTGAGATTATTAATCCGAACCATTCTTGAAGTGTAGCTTTTAGATCAGCATCACCCTCTGTTAAAGTCTCAAGATATTTGAGCAATGTTTTAGGCTCTGGCGCATCCGGATTATAATTACAATCGCATTGAAAAGTTATCTTGTAATCAGGACTATGCTCCATTAATTCATCTTTTTGTATGTCATATAGGCCATTTCTAAAGTTGATTAAGTTTGACTCATTGTTAAGGTCTTCAAATCTTACAAAAACGTTATCTGTTAGAATGTCCTTATAGGTGTCTTCCCACTGTTTAGGCCTTCTAATATCCAGCGGTATAAATTCTTTTATCTTAGACTTTAGTTCGCCAGATGAAATATGCCTGTAGCAACCATCTTGATACCAGTAAACAAATTCTGTTTCAGACCCTTGCTTTTTAACTATGAAATAATCACTTGTCTTTCTTATATGCTCAGCTAGTAAGCTTGAATTAACACACAAAGTACCACGGTCACTATAATAAAGATAATTACCGCCATCCTTTGCAATCTCTCTTGCTTTTTCATCATTCAACATTCCCATTACTTTATTTGTTGCAGTTTGAAAATTAATATTTTCCGTCACCATGAAAAACTCAATAGGTGAAAAATATGGTTTCTTTGGGGCTATCTTTGTTTTCTCTTTTATGTCTTGGTGCTTCTCTAAATAAGTCTCTAAACAATCACATGACCATGTTTGAAAACCATTGTAATTGTAATCAGCATCATAAACATAAAAATCTTTACCACCACAAACAGGGCAAGTGATAGCGTTTCTTTTTATGCCATAGCCATCACTGGAAGCTTCACCAGTAAGGCCAAAACGCATTGATATATGTTCTATTAAGTTAAATTTTTCATTAGCTATTTCATATTTTTTCTTTTTATCATTCACTTTACAACCTCATTTTTCGTAAATTAAAAGGCGGCTTAATTGTACCGCCTTTATTGGATTGGATTATTTATGTTTATGTTAGTTTAATTTGCTATTTCTTAAAAATTAGAATGGAAGGTCATCATCTTCCTCAAAGTTTGTTGTTGGTGTAAAAGCAGTGCTATTAGTAGGCTGTGCTTGTACGCCTTGCAATAACTTGTCCTTTGGTACTGGAACGCCTTTTCTAATTTGTTCAACTGTCTTAAATGACATGCATTTAGTTGCAAACTTTAATTCTTGATTAGCATTTCTGTATTGTTCACGCCCAAATACACCGCCGATTAATTTTCCTTTGAATTGGTCGCCAAAATTAGCACCCCATTGTGTAACAAATCCTGCATTTGACTTTTCTACTGCATCAATAAATGTTTTAAACCCTTTGTTTGTATTACCTTCTGCATCTAACACTAATTGATATACAATACATCCCCACTTTTTATCAGCTTTAGTATTGTTTTTGTACTGATTAGAGTAATAATTAGCTTGTTTTCCTTCTGCAATATCTAAAGATACTGCAATCATATCTTTGCCTGCTGCACTCTTTCTTTCTTCGACACTCATAATACGGCAAATGTGACCGCCTAACTCTAAGGCCTCAAAATCTGTATAGCCTTGAGCTGTTTCAAAATCATGTGGTTTTTGCATTTTTAAGTCTCCTTGTTATGTATTTTTAAAAAGTACCCTTCTTTAACTCTTCTCTTAGTGCTGCGGTGAGGGTTTTATGAATAAAGTAACCGCTGGCACTAATATCTTTTTGATAATGTACGTGTAAGTTATAACGTTGCTCAAATGCATCCAATGAAGCTCTGAAAGATTTATTATTAAACTGCGTATTATATCGCTTGTGTTCAATATCTTCATAGTTTGCATTCTCTATAAGCAAATACATCTTTCCTTTTGCTCTTTGAAATTCAGCTGTAAATCTATCACGATTATGTGTAAGATTTCCGCTTAATTCTTCAAGATTTGCTTTTCTCTCTATGCTTATAATGTCTGTAAGATAAAAATCCCTATGAGCTGCAGGTGACTCCACTTTTATTGAGTAGTCTCCATGATCCAGCTTCATATTGCACCACTTAATTCCCTTCTTATCAAAAAAGTTTGTGATGTGCTTGTTTTTCTGTTCCCTTGTATCAACTATAATCATTGCACTTTTGATTATGTTTTCTATTTCTTTGTCTGTGTATTTGTACATGATGCACCTACTTTTTTGGCACGTATTCAACTATTAATTTAATAATATTACCGTCAATATCTAAAATTGGCTTAGCATCATTAAGCTCAAAATGCTCTGCAATCTCATCTATTGGCTTATTAATAAAATCATCAATTTTCATTCTTTATTCCACCTATTTCCCAATACTCCCTAATAGTCGTATCAACAAATTTCAAGTCATTATCTATTTCACGTTCAAACATTTCCATAGGTGACTTTGCTGTAGTAGCACCATCTGATTGCGTGATAAACTTATAATTTGTACCATCTGTCTGAGCTAATAGCACAATACTAAATAACCCCTCAACTGTAAGCTGATTGTCTAACATCTTGCCGCTTGTTTTTGCCTTGGTTCTTCCAAACTCATCAAGTTCTGTATGGTGTAAGAAGTAGACAATCACATCTGGTGGAGTATTATTGATAATAAATGTTATAAGATTTTTAAAATCTAGTGCAATATCAGTAAACTTGCCATAACCTGTCTCTTTAGCTCGGTCAAACATACCAAATGCCATAAGGTACTGACTATCGTCAATAATATATGTTTTCTTGCTTGGGCTTGATAAGCCTTTTAAGATATTTGCATATGTAGCACTATCCTTTTTAGGCAACTTCTTTCTGAATGGCAGCGGCTTACCAGCCACATTAAAAATGCCTACCTCATTTTCTTCAAAATTTCTCATGCTAGTGCTTTTACCTGAGCCACTAGCACCAATGATTAAAACTGGTATACCCATGATTTACTCCTCACTTTCTTCTACATCTTCTTTAGGTTTAGCAGTAAAAGCATAATGAATAACATCAGTATAGCCATCTTCTTTATAAAGAAAACCTTCTACTATTTTATGAGTTTCACTATATGCACTTTCACAAAGCTTTCTCTCAAGTATCGCTTTACATGCCTTTATGTTAAATGTTAATTTAACCTCTCCAGTTTCCTCATTTTCCTCAATACTAAATGTTTCATCAAATGTTTTATCAAATGTTTTAATAAGGTCTGCGACCTTCTTTTTATTAATGTCAATCTCCTCTTGCATACGATCATATCTTTCGATGCTAATTGTTACACTCTCTGTCATAAGTACCCCCTCATTATTTATTTTCTCTGACCCATCTATCTACAATTTCATAAACAGTTTCTGCATTTTCGCTTAAATCATCTATAGAACATGAAAGTCCACTTTTTGAAACTGGGCATCTTTCACATAGGTTGTATTTATTACACATTTCACCATATACCTTTAAAAACTCAACTGAATCATTTAAGTTAGGCATTAATATTTCACCTGTACTTCCTCTGGGACTTCTTTAACTGTTAAACCTTCAATGTTTACTAGCTCACC
>NZ_CEVXFV010000105.1:0-3587 GCF_982396655.1 Cellulosilyticum sp.
GAAGTGGCTTAGAGATTACTATTTTGTTTTGAAAGTTCATGGAAAAGGACTAGCATTTCTGCTAGTCCTTTTTTGTATGAAAAAATAATGAGTATAGTCATGAAGGATAAATGGAATATACTTTTGCTTATAATAAATGAACAGAGGTAGAATGAGACTATTTATAGTTTCATTCTACCTCTATTTTTTTGCAGGGAAGCTATATCAATATAGAGTTCACATTTATAAATTTTAGTTATTCATGATTTTTAGTCATGTGAAATCATTGAGAGAAACCTATTTACCTATATGTATATTTCAAGGTTTTAGTTGGTTTCTCTATATGAAATCTCTACTATAATAGTTATACTATAATAGCAGAGTAAAGAACATTCTAAAAATAGAGGGGGTGAGTGCTTGGAACTCAAAAAAATTATAAGAATGCTTATAGTTATTAACATCCTACAAATTTTTTTAGTCATATCTATTTGGTTTTTCAAGGAATTAGGAGATGAAATAGGACTTAGTGTATTTTTATATTACTTATGCATGGGACTTGTTATTGTAAATAGCATGACGACACTTTGCAGTTTTTATTTTATTAATAGCTTAAAGAGTAGTTCTCTTATAGAAAGTATCAATAACTTAGAAGCACTTAATACAAGACTAAGAAGTCAACGACATGAATATCTTAATCAGCTTCAAGTAGTTTATGGGCTTATGGAACTAGAAGAATATGAGGAGGCAAAAAGGTATTTGGAACCATTTTGCAAAGATATCATGAAAGTAAGTAAGGCCCTTAAAACAGCGCAGCCAGCAGTGAATGCTTTATTACAAGCAAAGATAGAGATGGCAGAACAAAGAAAAATAGATTTATATATAGAAGTTAAATCTGATTTAAAACAAATTCCCATAGAACCTTGGGAGCTTTGCAAGGTGCTTAGTAATATTGTAGATAATGCTATTACGGCATTAGAAAAAAAGGAGACAAATCGTAATTTACATATTGAAATAGATGAAGATAGTAATCAGTACCTTTTTAGTATTTATAATAATGGTCCACAAATTCCAAAAGAACAGCTAGATGCAATCTTCAAGAAAGGATTTACAACTAAAAAGGAAGAAGGTCATGGGATGGGACTATATATTGTAGCCGATATTATTCAAAAGGTTGGTGGCAATATACAAGTCTTTTCTGAAAAGGATAAAACAACCTTTGAGGTGAGTATCCCAAAATCAGGAAAGGTTCAATAGATTATCAGTAGGGCGTGTATCAGACATAATCATAGAGATATTTTGATGTAGTAGGTTTAAAGTCAGTATTATGAGTTGTAGTTTGAATAAGAAAAAATGACAATATAGGGGGGTAAATGTATAACTCAAAGAGGATGTATAGTAATAATTAGGGGGTAGGCGTAAAATAGTATTATCAAAAGTGATAAGAAAGGGGGAGATGATAAATGCTAGTAGAAGTTATAGGCGGTCTTTCGGTGTTTGCGATTATATTATTTATTTTAGGCTTTGTTTTTGTAGGAATTGAAATGGTATTACCAGGCTTTTCTTTCCCGGGAATTATGGGAATCATTTGTTTAGTTGCAGCAGTATTTTTGACGGCAGATAATGTTTTACAGGGGGCTATTATAACTTTAATTGTACTTTTGATATTGGGCATGATGTTGGCAATTATATTATGGCTTTTTGCAAAGAAGAAGATTAAAGGCCCTATGATTTTGAGAGAGGAGCTGAATACAGAAAAAGGTTATATCAGTTCTAGTGATTTAAATTACTTGTTAGGTAAAGAGGGGATTGCGTTAACTGATCTTAGACCTTCAGGAAGAGCTTCCTTTGATGGTGTAGATTTTGATGTCATTACTAAAGGCGTTTATATTGAGGCAAAGTCTAAAATTATTATCAGTGAAGTACAAGGTTCTAAGCTTATTGTTAAGCAAAAAGTATAATAAGAAAAGAGGAAAATAAATGGGGATTTCAATAGGAGCAATTGTATTAATTGGTGTTATTGCATTAGTAGTTATTTTATTCTTTATGTTTGTACCAGTGGGGTTATGGATTTCGTCTTTAGCAGCTAATGTGCATGTAAGTATTTTTAATTTAATTGGTATGCGTTTAAGACGTGTTGTCCCTAGTATGATTGTGATGCCACTTATTAAAGCAACTAAAGCTGGCATAGACTTACAAGTAAATAGCTTAGAGGCGCATTATTTAGCTGGTGGGAATGTCAACAAAGTAGTGGATGCATTAATTGCAGCAGAAAGGGGAGGCATTGAATTGCCATTTACAAAAGCAGCAGCTATTGACCTTGCAGGACGTGATGTTTTAGAAGCTGTCAAAATGAGTGTTAATCCTAAAGTTATAGAGACAAGCAACGTATCAGCAGTTGCAAAAGATGGTATTGAATTGTTAGTTAAAGCAAGGGTTACTGTAAGAACAGATCTTGAACGTTTAGTAGGTGGTGCAGGTGAAGCAACCGTACTTGCTAGGGTTGGTGAAGGGATTGTTACAACTGTAGGTTCTGCAGTTTCTCATAAAGAAGTACTAGAAAACCCAGATAATATTTCTAAAATGGTACTTTCAAAAGGACTTGATGCAGGAACAGCATTTGAAATTTTGTCTATTGATATTGCAGATATTGATGTAGGTAGAAATATAGGTGCACATCTTCAAATGCTTCAAGCAGAAGCAGACAAAAATATTGCACAAGCTAAAGCAGAAGAAAGACGTGCCATGGCAGTTGCCAAAGAACAAGAAATGCGTGCTTATGTAGTAGAAGCGGAAGCAGAAGTACCAAAAGCTATGGCATATGCGTTAAAAGAAGGAAAACTTGGGGTGTTAGATTACTATGATATGCAAAATATCAAGGCAGATACCGAGATGAGGAAATCTATCTCAGCGCCTCAAAAAGATATGAATCCTTTAGGAGGCAAAGGCGATGAATAAGAATGGATTAGGTGAAGAAGGGATATTTATAAAACCTAATTTAGAAGGGGAAGAAAATAAGATTATTTTTAATGGGGAGGAAATCCTCGTTAAAGGAAAGAAAGTATGTAAGAAGGCAATCAGACATCATATGCAAAAAGAAGAGGAAGATGGTTTTAAGAAAAAGCATAAAAAAGATCAAATGAATGGAAAGAATCATTATAATGGAAAGAGTCATTATAGTGGTGGGGAAAGTAATGCACAAAGTTTAGTACAAAGTTTAGATAGAAGTAACCAGAATGAAAGATTTAACAATGAAGTCAGCCAAGATAATCAAGATATAAAGCAAACAACAGTGAGAAAGGATAGCTCAAGTATCATAGCAGGAGATGAAATAACACCTAGCCAAATGAGAAAGGCAATCGTATGGGCTGAGATTTTAGGAAAGCCTGTATGTAAAATGAGAAGAAATAGAAAGCAGGGAAGAAGATAATGGAGATTAAAGTACTATTAGTAGAAGATGAACCAGGAATCAGACTTCTTCTTTCTAAGATTATCGAAAAGAATGATGGCTTTAAAGTAATAGGAGAGTGTGACTGCATTACTGATGCAGTCACACTCTCAGGCTGTAGACAATTACATTGTCTACAGCCATTTTTACTGTTAGACTAGAA
>NZ_CEVXFV010000106.1:0-3113 GCF_982396655.1 Cellulosilyticum sp.
CTATAAAAAATATTTATTTTATAATATAATATTTAAAAATAAGTAAAATGGAGGTTGGAAATGAAGTTTTTGACTTATAAAGTAGACGGAAAAGAGCAGGTAGGTGTACTGGGAAAAAATGAGCAAGTTGTTTGTCCGATAGGCGCAGTTGGGCTTCCTTATAGTTGCATGAATGAAGTCATCGAGAAGTTAACTCAGGAAGAAAAACAAAAATTAAAGTTGCTTTCAGAAAGTAATGAAGGGATCAAGCTTGAAAATATTCAAATGTGTGCCCCTATTCCAGTACCTAAACAAGATATTATTTGTCTTGGTATTAATTATATGGCTCATGCCGAAGAATCAGCACGCTATAAAAAAGAAGCCTTTGGTGGTGAAAGACCTTATGCCGTATATTTTTCAAAACGTGTCAATGAAGCAGTAGCTGATGGGGGAATCATTCCAAGTTATAAAAAGCTTATGGGAAGTTTAGATTATGAAGTAGAACTTGCCGTGATTATTGGAAAAGATGCTAAAGATGTAGCTGAAGAAGATGCTTTTGAGTATATCTTTGGTTATACCATTATTAATGATGTAAGTGCCAGAGAGATTCAAACACGTCATAAACAATGGTATTTTGGCAAAAGCTTAGATGGATTTGTACCGATGGGGCCTTGGATTGTAACAGAAGAATGTTTTGAAAGACCACCTGTATTAGGAATTCTTTCATATGTTAATGGGGAGCTTCGTCAAAATGCTACAACAGATCTTTTAATATTTGATATTCCACATGTGATTCATGAACTTTCAGAAGGGATGACTTTAAAAGCAGGAACGATCATTGCTATGGGGACACCAGCAGGTGTAGGGATGGGATTTGAACCACCACGTTTTTTGAAAGAAGGAGATGAAGTCTGCTGTGAGATTGAAGGGATTGGAAAGATTACAAATAAAATTGGAGAATAATATGAGTCAATTGACAAAAAATATTTAAAAAAATTAATAACGAACGTTACATATGATTTGTAATTTTAATGTTCGAGAATTGATGCTCAAAAGTGAGGAAAATTCAGATATTTATACGTGTTAAAGATTATTTTAGAAAAATTCATGGGATATATTGCAAAATATATCGAACTATGTTATAAATTAATAGACATAAAAAATGATTTACATAAGGAGACAATAAGATGAAAAAAGCAACTTTAAAGTTATTCACTGCCATGATGGCTGTTGCTTGTATGAGTGTTACACCTCTTTTTGCAAAAGATGCAACAACAATTACACTTATTCATACAAACGACACACATGCTAATGTAAAAGATGATGGTAGTAAAGTTATTGGATTTGCTAAGTTTGCAACTTATGCAAATGAAGTAAAAAGCAATGAAAATGCACTTATTTTAGATGCTGGTGACATGTTCCAAGGCATGCCATTTGCAAACCTTGAAAATGGCCAAAGTATCATTAAACTTGCCAATGCTGCAGGTTATGATGCCATGACAGTAGGAAATCATGAATTTGATTTTGGTGCAAAGAACTTCTTTGATATTGTAAGTCAATTAAACTATAAAGTACTTGCTGCAAACCTTAAAGATGCACAAGGTAATAATGCAGTAGATACATATATGGTTAAAGAATTTGACGGTGTTAAGGTAGGGGTATTTGGTATGGCTACTGAAGAAACTGCTTTCAAAACACACCCAGATAATGTTGTAGGTTATACTTTTACAGACATGATTGCAGAAGCAAAAGAAGCTGTTAAGGTATTACGTGAAAAAGAAGGCGTTGATGTTGTTGTAATGCTTTCACACTTAGGACTTGATGAAGGGGATTACACATCTGACCTTGTAGCACAAGCGGTAGAAGGGATTGATGTTATTATTGATGGCCATAGTCATACTACACTTGAAGAAGGCCGTATGGTTAATGGAACATTAATTGCAAGTACAGGTGAAAAATTCAATAATGTAGGTCGTGTTGAAATTGTTGTAGAAGACGGTAAAGTAGAAAGTAAAACAGCTTCTCTTTTAGGATACAATGATTTTGCAGATGTTGTACCAGATGAAACAGTTTTAAAAGCTATTGAAGAAGTAGAAGCAGCTCAAGCCCCACTTCTTGAACGTGTTGTAGGAACAGCTGCAGTTAAATTAGTAGGCGATAGAAGTGTTGTAAGAACAGGTGAAACAAACTTAGGTCAACTTGCAACAGATGCGATGATTGATTTAACAGGTGCTGATGTTGCAATTACAAACGGTGGTGGTATTCGTGCATCTATCGAAGCAGGTGATATCACAATGCAAGATATGGTAACAGTATTTCCATTTGGTAACACAATCATGGTAAAAGAAATCAAAGGTAGCGATATTAAAGCAGCACTTGAACATGGTGTAAGTGAATATCCAAATGAAAAAGGTGCTTTTCCTCATACAGCAGGTATGACATTTACATTAAATGCTTACAAAGAAGTAGGAAATCGCATTAGTGATCTTAAAATAAATGGTATTCCAGTAGATCCTGACAAAATGTACACACTTGCAACAAATGATTTCATGGCAGCAGGTGGCGATGATTACACAATGTTTAAAGCTTACCCAATTAAAGCTGAATACAATACTTTAATGGATACACTTTTAGCATATGTAGAAAAAATAGGTACAGTAACTGGTGAGTTCTCACCACGTATGACAGTTGTAACAGAAGCACCAGCAGAAGTTGTGACAGAAGAAAAGGTAGAAGTAACAAACAAAGTTGTTGCACTTAGAAGCTACTTACAAGGACAAAACTTTGAAGTAAAATATGATAACAAACAAATTGTTGCAACTAAAGCAGATGTAACAATTACTTTCACAGTGGGTCAAGCTGAATATACAGCGAAGGATGCAGATTCTTCTTTAACAGGAAAATTATCAACAGCTTTAGAGCTTAGAAATAATGCAACTTATATAAATAGTGCAGATGTAGCTAAAATTTTAGCTGATCTTGCAGCATAATTAGAATCGTGCAAATTACAAATAATGTGATAGAAGAAATCTAACACATAAAAAGGACTAGTTCTCATAAAGAGAGCTAGTCCTTTTTATAGTGTGCCCAGCATGGGCGTAGTCTAACGGGTGAAAGTCCCGAGTGTGGGTTGA
>NZ_CEVXFV010000107.1:0-2982 GCF_982396655.1 Cellulosilyticum sp.
TCATTGCCTTAAGAAAGAGCTATTAATCAGTTTACACAAAATTTTATACAGGCTCAACTACTTTTTGAAACTTTTATTGCACGGTATTTACACCTGTTTTCACATTATAATCACCTGTTTTTTCAAATTATAAAAGCCATTAAATAGGCAAAAAAAACTGACTTTTTAAGTCAGTTCAGATTGTTGACAAATGAATTTTCCCAAAATAAACTCACAAATTAAGTGAGGATTATTCAAGAAAATCTATTAAAATAGGGGTAAAAAGAGCAGTTTAGGTCCATTTTTACCTCTGTTTTCTATTTCTAGACTAGTAAAATACTATGGAAAAGTTAATTGTCTACAGCCTGAACTGACTTTTTAAGTCAGTTCTATTTCGTTTTGAGCACACATAACGATTTCAGTAGTGATGCTTTCTACTTTTTTACGTGCACCTAACATAAGGCATTTTTCTATGAGATTATTGAGTTTTCTTATGGAGCCATTGCTGCAAGCAGCTATGGCCTCAAAGCTATTTAGGTCAAATATGGGATTTGTTACACCACATGATTTTAGACGACTGATGATGTATTCTTCACTTTCTTCTCGACTAATCCCTTCAAAGTTATAACTAATAAGAATACGTTGTTTAAGGGCTTCGTGGACTTGTTTTGATAAGATGTTATTAAGCACAGGCTGTCCAATTAGGATGAAGATGGCATGGTTCTTTGAGTCCATTTCAAAGTTTAAAAGGAGTTTGATGTCATTGAGAACATCTGTTTTAAGGTATTGTGCTTCATCAATCATAATGACTGGGACCTTCAAAGTCCATATATTGTTTTCTTTTGATTTTTGAATTATCTACTTTGTTCACAGGATGAATAGTTTCTAAAAGTTTATGATCCTCACTATAAATGTAAGCTTCTTCGGTGGTACTGGGGAAATAACGTACTTTAATGCGTTTACCGATGTACTGCATAGGGACTTCATAAGTGCACTGGTTAATGACAACAGTTGCATCACTATAAACACGTCTTTCAATACGATGTAAAAAGTGCTGATCAAGTAATGCTGGAGGAAGGTGTTTAATGCATTCACTGTCTTGCAAGTAGCGTTCACGTGGTGTAGTGGAAAGACTGGAATGTATGGCGTTGTTATAGTATTTATTCAGATAGCTCCAGTAGTCTTCATTAAGTTTATCTAGGCTTTTATAATTGTTCCAATCTACGCCATTGAGCCAACCATCTTTAACGGTTCTAAAGCTTCGCTCAATCTTGCCTTTTGATTCAGGCATATAGGGTTTGGCGTGTATGAGGGTAACACCCAGTGAGGCACAAATATAGCCAAGCTGTTCATTACGATAGCTACTGCCATTATCTACAAACAATCTTTTTGGCACACCATACTTAGCAATAGCTTTTTTAAAAGCATGTTGCATGTTAATGGTATTGTCATTGAAGTAGAATTCACCATGCACGAGTAAACGAGAAGCATCATCAATGAAGGCAATCAGATAAGCTTTTTTCTTATGTCCATCTATGGTGAGCATAGGACCATGAGAAGAATCAGCCTGCCAACAATCGTTGGCATGAGCCATTTCAAAAGCCCGCCTGTCTTGTGGCATAAGTTGGATACGCTTGAGGTCGTTATCACGGATATATCTCAGAACAGTGGAAAGTGAGGTTTGAGATTGTTTAATAAGCCCTTCTTCAATAAGTTTTTGATAAATCAAAGTGCCAGTGATATAGGGAAACTGTTCTTTAAGAGAATGAATACGTGAAATAGCATGCTCATTAAGCACCCTAGGCCGTCCACAATCCTCTCTTTTCTTAGGCATAAGGGCATCAAAGCCACCATGCTTATAATCGAGATACCAGTTTTTAAAGGTATCCGCTGCAAAACGAGCGGTTTTACCTGTGGGAAGGGTATGCTCTTTTTGTGCAAGCTCCCTAAAAAACTGTGCTTGCGATACCGCTTCAAAAGTATCATTAATCACAGGTGAGATAAGAGAAAATTTAAATAAAGCAATGTCATGAAGCATTTTGTCGTCCATATGGGCCTCCTTGTCGTAAAAAGTATTGATAGGGTAAGCTTAACAAAGAGAACATAGGGATGCTATGCAAACGTTATGTGGAAGGGTCAAAATCACTGTAGAGAACTCCCTAAAAAGACAGGCTTGGGGAAAATATAGCGAAACTTTTGCATCAAAAATGCCCACCGGGTATGAATAAAATATTCACTTGTAAATGTAGGTCTTGAAATAATAAGTGAAAGCATGGCGGAAAGGGGAAGCTCGTCATGGATTTGAAGCTCTTTAAGAACAAGTTTAGAGCTGGCTTCAAAGCTAGAAAGACGCTTGATAAACCATGAAATAAGCTGATAAAAAATATGATAAGTTTGAGCTGTCTGTAAGAAGGTATGATGTGAGATGAGTACGTCTGAAGTAATCTTGAGGAATGTCGTTAAAGAATAGATCCCATAAGGAATAACATCACTAGGAAGAATGGCATGTGTACTATTACAAGAAGTATATTTGAGTCTTAAAACGGATAAAGTACAGTCGTGAATAGTCTGATCTTCACCCAAATATAAAACATGACGCTCATAAAAAGCATGACGATGAAAGGCATGTGCACCACATTTAGGGCATGTATAATCAAAATCTATGTAATTATTTGAAATATTTTCTATATACCCCTTTAAATTTACTTTGAAATGTAGTATCATAGCCTCGTAGTCCTAGTTTTACTAGGGTGTTCAGATTTGGAGAAGGAACTTGTTCAGGGTAAGCTTTCTCCATTTCTTTATTTTATGGTAAAATTTAGAATATTTATAGGGATAAAACAATGTGAAAGATAAATTCCACAATGTTTTGCCTCTTTTATAGTTGTTAGGTGATCGAGTTTTGCAAAAAACTGCGTTTTTTGAGGGCATATAATCCGTAAGTCTACATACATATGCTTGTCCAAGCTGCAAAAAAGATGGTGAACCAGTTATAATCAAAGC
>NZ_CEVXFV010000108.1:0-2030 GCF_982396655.1 Cellulosilyticum sp.
ATAGTGTGATAAGTAGGCTATAAGTTGCTGAACGTGGCGGAGCCACTTTTTTATTTGGACAAACTCTATATAATTTCTAAAAAATAGGTTATAATAAAATAAATTGTAAAAGTTTTTATTAAATATAAGGAGAGTATTATGGAACAACAAGTTTCACCTATTAGAAAGTTAGCGATTATGGGGGGCACCTTTGATCCTATACATATAGGGCATCTTGTAACAGCTGAAGAAGTAAGACATGAATTTGGCATTGATGAAGTGCTTTTTATACCAACGGGGCATCCACCACATAAATCGCATATTAATATGACAACCAGTGAGCATCGTTATTTAATGACAGTACTTGCTACAGCAGAAAACCCTCATTTTAAAGTATCCCGTCTGGAGATGGAAAGGGAAGGCGTTACGTACACGGTTGATACAATTAAAGAATTAAAGAAGATTTATGGTGATAACGTGAAGCTTTACTTCATTACAGGTGCTGATGCGGTACAAAAGATTTTAACATGGAAATCACCAGAAGAACTTTTAAAATTGTGTGATTTTGTAGCGGTGACAAGACCCGGTTATCATAAGGCTGAACTTATTGCACAAGTAGAGGAACTTAAAAGGAAATATGAAACCAATATTCATTTTTTAGAAGTACCTGCACTTGCTATTTCATCATCTAATATTAGAGAGAGGATTAATGCAATGAGACCTATTAAATACTTAGTACCAGAAGAGGTTGAAAACTATATTAAGAAATATAACCTTTATGAGTATAAGATTTGCCTTACAGAAGAGGAACGTGCTCAGATGTATGACTATGTTGCAACAAAGCTTTCACCAAAGCGTTATGCTCATACAAGGGGCGTTGTAGAGATGGCTCTGGAGTATGCAAAGTATCACCATATGGATTATGATGAAACGTTTATTGCAGCGTTATTCCATGATATTGCTAAAGAATTAGGAAAGACAGAACAAAAAAGACTATGTGAACTATATCATATAGAACTGGATGAGTTTGAAAAGCAGCATATTGACTTAGCGCATGGTAAGATAGGAGCTGCACTTTTAGAAAAAAACTGGGGGATTAGTAAACCGTCAATTTTAAATAGTATTCGTTATCATACAGTAGGACGCCATAATATGACAGATTTAGATAAAATTATTTATTTAGCAGATATGACAGAGGAAGGACGTGGCACTTATAAAGGTAAAGAGCAAATCAAAGATTTAGCTCATTATAATTTAGATCGTGCAATGTATAAAGCACTTCAATCTTCTTACAATTATGTTACGAATATTTTAAAACAAGAAGTGCATCCTATTACACAAGAACTCATAGAATATTATAAGCAGTTCGATTAAAAGAATATAGTTATATCAAAGAAAGGGGATTGGCTTGAATTATTCTACACATGAACTTGCTAAACAAATTGTAACAGCAATTAATAAGAAAAAGGTTTTGGACTTAAAAGTACTTGATGTACGAACACTGACACCGCTTACAGAAATGTTTATTATTGCAGTAGCACCGAATGTGAGACAAACACAGGCTATTGCGGATGAGGTTGAGGAGGTTGTCTTAGCGTTTGCAGATAAAGCACCTATTCATAAAGAAGGGTATCAAACCGCTCAGTGGATTTTACTAGATTATGGTGAGGTTATTGTACACATTTTAGATGAAGAAGATGCGGCATTTTATACATTAGACCGACTTTGGAAAGATGCCAATCATATTGAATTTGATGATGTAATTAGTTTATAAAAATAGGTGCTACCCTATGGGTAGCACCTCAGGCTGTAGACAATTAACTTTTCCATAGTATTTTACTAGTCTAGAAATAGAAAACAGAGGTAAAAATGGACCTAAACTGCTCTTTTTACCCCTATTTTAATAGATTTTCTTGAATAATCCTCACTTAATTTGTGAGTTTATTTTGGGAAAATTCATTTGTCAACAATCTGAGGTGCTACCCTATGGGTAGCACCTATCAGGCTGTAGACAATTACATTGTCTACAGCCATTTTTACTGTTAGACTAG
>NZ_CEVXFV010000109.1:0-1977 GCF_982396655.1 Cellulosilyticum sp.
ATATTTTTTTGAGCTCGACTTCGAGCGCAGCGAGGGAGATGCCAAAAAACATATGTGGACTTATCCACACACCCCCCACCCCCAAAAAAAGGCCAAGCAACACCCCCGTGCAACTTGACCTTCTTGATATTTATTCAATTGTAATGCGGCCTTTTTCGCCTGCTGTTACTTGACCTTGTGATTTGATAACTACTTTTTGTTCTGGGCTGAGACTTGGGAATACTACTGGTGTGTTAAGTGATGGTACTTTATCACGGATAGCATCTACATCTACTGTTAAAAGGAGATCGCCCGCTTTTACAGCTTGACCATCTGTTACGTGAGATGTAAAACCTTCTCCTTTGAGGAGTGTTGTATCAAGACCAAAGTGAATTAAAATTTCTGTTCCATTATCTGCTTGTAATGTTACAGCATGTTTTGTAGGGAATACAGAAATTACTTTACCGCTTACTGGTGATACTACTTTACCTTCTGTTGGTTCAATACCAAAACCTGTTCCCATCATTCCTTGTGAGAATACTGGATCTGGAATTTCAGAAAGGGAAATAAGATTTCCTGAAATCGGTACCATTAATTCAAATACATCACTTGCTGCATTTGTTGCTTGTGCATCTACTGTAGTTTTTTCAGCTTTTGCTGTAGTAGATGTTGCTGATGTCGTTTCTGCTTTTTTGTCGCCTTTGAATGCAGCCATTAAACGTGCCCAAAAGCCTTGCTTACTATTACTCATTTGACTCCTCCTGCTTATGCTGCGAATATTATGTTCGCTTTCTATGATTACTTTACTATTGTAAACAGGATAGCAATTATTTTCAATCTATTTTTTCTATTACAACAAATCCTTTAGCCCCAGCTTCCACACGTCCCGTATCTTTTATCACTACTTTTTCATTTTCTTTAAGGTTTGTAAATACAACTGAAGTAACCACTGAAGGAATCTTAAGCGATACAGGAATAAAGTCAATTGTAAAGAGTGCATCACCTATTTCTACCTCTTGCCCTTCTTTTACATTACATACAAAACCTTCCCCTTCTAATTTAGCTGCCTCTACGCCAAAATGTACAAGTACCTTGCGGTTAGCTGGCGTTTCAATAGTGAGAGCATGTCTTGTAGGGGCAATTTCCATAATGGTACCTTTAACAGGCGCATTAATCTTCCCTTCCATAGGTTCTACTGCAAAGCCTTCTCCCTTAAGCTGTTCTGCATAAATGGGATCTGGTACTTCTGTTAAAGGCATTAAACGTCCTGTAACAGGTATAGCAATCTCCTCATCCGCTTCACGATCTTCTTCTTTAGGAGCAATAGGCGTAACGCCATCTTTTCCTGGTTTTGATTCTTTAGGTAACTTAGCCACTTTATTATCTTTGATAGGTTCAGTCATTACCTTTGTAACCTGTTTACCTCTTCCTCCACCTTTAATGACTTTATAAAGTACAATAATAACTATCACTGCAATAATCGCTATAACGAGTATGGTAATCCAACTTGTAGAAGATACTACATCACTTGATGCTGCACCTAAAATTGGACTATAAATGCTATCTAACATCTTTTTGTCTCCTCCTAGTATGTCACTTTATTTATAATATATTTTAACGCTACTTACGCTCCTCACGTGCCATCATGATTCTAACTTTTTTGCTGAATTATTAATTTATTTTTTATATCTATAGATTTGACATTTATATAGATTTCACATTTATAAATTTTAGCTATTTATGGAATGTATAATCTAGCATTATAGTTGGTTTCTCTATAAACTTTAGTTATGCATAGTTTCTAGTAATGTGAATTCATTTAGAAAAACTGACTTACCTACATGTATATTTCAAGGTTTTAGTTGGTTTCTCTATATGTTAGGCTATTTTTATTTTGTATGTAATAGCCTTTTTATACAACTTAGCTTTAATTATAAATTTTAAGTCCATACTTATAGATTTCACATTTTTAGTTGGTTTCTCTATATAGATTTCACA